>JBJEQI010000300.1:0-5461 GCA_051881675.1 Acutalibacteraceae bacterium | reverse complement strand
GAAGATGCTCGTGAACGATCTCCTTAACATCTTCCTCGGTGATCATCGAATAGAACGCGCCTTCGGGGTAAACGATCATGATCGGACCGAGCGCACAAAGACCGAAGCAGCCTGTTCTGACAACCTTAACGCTGTCGGCAAGACCGCAGGCGGCGATCTCTTTTTCCATAGCGTCTGCAATCTGCATACTGTGGGAAGAGGTGCAGCCGGTACCGCCGCAGATCAGAACCTCTTTCTGGATTCCGTCTGTGGCATTGCCGCCGATGCGAAGAGCGATCTCGCTCTGCACCTTATTATAAACGGCAGTTAATTCTTCCAAAGACTTCATAAACTATAAATCCTTTCGTTTGATTAGTGCTGCGGGAGCGGCAAAGCTGCCATCCCGCGGTAGATCAAATAGCAACAGCTTTGCCGATTACATATACTTTTTCAGTATATCGTCGACGTCGTCCTTGCCGAGTCTGCCGTAGACCTCGTCATTGACGGTCAGAACGGGCGCAAGACCGCACGCGCCGATGCAGCGGCATGCTTCCAGCGAGAACTTTCCGTCTTCCGTGCACTCGTCGGGACCAATTCCGAGAATTTCGGTGATGCGGTCGAGAACCTGCTGTGAGCCTTTGACATAGCAGGCGGTTCCCAGACAAACCGAAATCTTGTTTTCACCCTTGGGAGTGAGCGCGAACTGCGCATAGAAGGTGGCGACTCCGTAGACCTTTTCAACGGAAGTATCCAACCCGTGGGCTATCATCTGCTGAACTTCAACCGGCAGATAGCCGTAGATTTCCTGCGCTTTCTGCATGACCGGCATAAGCGCGCCCTTTTCTCCCTTGTGCAGGGCGATGAATTCCATCAGTTCCTTTTCCTGCTCGGGAGTTCCCTTAAAGGGATAAGAACTTTTGCGTTTTTTCATTTGCTCTCCTCACTTTCGCAAATCTAAAAGAATAATCGACGTTTTTGCGCCGCATCGAATAACCGTAAAACAATTCCAACGGAAATCCCGCCGGAATTGCACATGCTATTCATTTTAATATAACGCTGTGAAGATTATAACATATCGAAAACAAAAAATCTACACTATTTTGCCAAAAACATTTGTCTTTCGTCAAATTTTTATGGGTATTTTGGATTTTTTCGGCACGCTGCGCCGCACCGGGCGGCGATAAATCGGATTTTTCGGGGAAAATGCTGCTTTTTTGTGCCGAATCTTGCACAAAATAAAACAGCGAGCGCCCGATTTTTAAGTCGGTGCGTTCGCCGTTTATTTCTATCGGATCTTTCAGCCGACGGTTTTGCGACGATTACTCGCCCAGACCGCCTGCCATATCGCCGAGCGCGCTTACAGCGCCGCCGGTCAGAATGTCGGTGAAATCTTCCATGCCGTCTTCGGTGATCTCCCAGGAGTCGCCTGATCTTTTCAGCTTGAAGGTAACGTCTTTGGTGATCGTGTCGTTCGATTCCTTGATCATTTTTGCGAGCGCTTCCTGCGCCTTGTCGGTATCGTCCGCACTGAACTCACCGCTCATAGCCGCCTGCATATAGGCGCTGAATACCTTTGAGAAATCGAAATTCTCCATTTTGGTCTTGACGGTGGCGGTGTCACCCTCTTCTTTCGACTCGACAATAGTGCATTTGAGCTTCGAGAACATGGCTTTTGCCGCTTTGGCGCCTTCGTCGTTGATAACATCGTTCAGTGCGCCGATCTTCGACAGCTCTTCGGTGTCATAGTTTTTGATGGCTTCGACGGTTTTGGTGACGAAGTCAGCGGCGGAAACGGTCTTATTGCCGCAGCTGCAAAGTGCCAGAGCAAGAACGAGCGCCGCGACAACGGCTGAGATAATTGCTTTTTTCATGTGTAGTCCCCTTCTTTTTTTAATCTTCACTGCGCCAACAGTGTTATTAATACAATATAAAACCGTGTTTGTCAATCTAATTTTTTATCCGTTTTCGCAGTTGAATATTCTCCGCTCGCGGCAAACGGTGCGGGCGGGGAGCCCTGCCGCAAAAAAATGCGAAAATAATAAAATAATACTGGAAATGCAATGGGAATTGTGATAAAATATAATATGTATGACTATATCTGTCAAATCCGCAGATAATAACGGAAAAAAGTTAAAGGATGGGACAGATGAGTTTTATGAATACTACCAAGGGTCGCGCCGCCTTTCCGTGCGGCGAGCCGGATGAAAACGGTTCGGGACCTGATAACTCGGGAATGAGCGAGCAAATCAAGGATTTTGGATCAATCACTGCGGTAAACGCGGAAAATCCGATTCATTGCCTGACGATCGTCGGGCAGATCGAGGGGCATTATCTGCTCCCGCCGAACAGCAAATCCACCAAATACGAGCACGTCATTCCCGCGCTGGTGGCGATCGAGGAAGAGCCGAGCGTTAAGGGACTGTTGGTGATACTCAACACCGTCGGCGGCGACGTCGAGGCGGGGCTTGCGATCGCCGAGCTGATCGCGGGGATGAAAAAACCGGTGGTTTCGCTGGTGCTGGGCGGCGGCCATTCGATCGGCGTGCCGCTGGCGGTTTCGGCGGACCGATCGTTTATCGTTCCGAGTGCCACCATGACGGTTCATCCCGTGCGAATGACGGGGCTGGTGGTCGGTGTGCCGCAGACCTATTCCTATTTTGAGCGGATGCAAGACAGAATCGTGAAGTTTATTTGCGATAATTCCGATCTCGGCGAGGATGCGCTTCGGAAGATGCTTCACAATACCTCGGAGCTTGCGACCGACATCGGCACGGTGCTCAGCGGCGAAGAGGCGGTGCAGTGCGGTCTGATCGACGAGCTCGGCTCGCTCGGCGCGGCGATCGACTGCTTGAACGATATGATTCGAAAAAATGAGAGCGATCAGCCGCACGCTGACGCCGCGGCGCAGGATTCTCAGCAAGACGGCGGGGAATGATTTCCCCGCTTACATACAGCGTATACGACATATTTCATATAAGGAGCAATACATAAAATGGCACAGAAAAAGGGAAGCAAATCGGCCCCTAAAGCTAAGAAGCGGGCGGATAAGCAGACAATGGCGAAGCGCCAGATTATCGCGGTGGTTTTGTTTGCGGCGGCGGTGCTGATGTTTTGCATTTTGCTGATCAAGGGGCAGAATGTCTGGACATTCATGCACAACAGCCTGTTCGGCTTGTTCGGTATCGCGGCGTATGCCCTCCCGATCATCATCGGCTATATTGCGGTCATGACCGCGATCAACCGCACCGATCGCCCCGCGTCGTTTGCGGCGGTGATGTCGTGCGTGTTTTTGCTGTTTTTATGCGCGAGTATTGATATTTTCGCTCACTCGATCGGAACGATGAACTTTTGGAAATATATCGGCGAGGCGTTCAAGGACGGCGAGTTGATTCGCGGCGGCGGCTTCTTCGGCGCGGTGATCGGCTATCCGATGATGTATCTGTTCAGCCCGATCGGCTCGCGCATTATCACGATACTGCTGTTGTTTGTGTTTATTATGCTGCTGACCAGGACAACGCTGATCTCACTCTATGATAAGGTGTCAAAGCCTGTGCGCGCTGTCCGTGAGCGCGCCGACCGCCGCGCGGAGGCGGCGGAGGGGGACGAAAGCGAGCCGCAGCACCCTGTTACCGTAAAGAATAAAAAGCAGACCTCCTCGATCGAGGATTATGACGATATTCCGCTGATCAACCAAAAAAAGCGGCGCGGTCTTTTCAAATCGAAGAATAAGAACTCCAACGGCGCGAAGTTTAATATCGACGTTCCGCTCGGCGTGCCGAACGAGCTGTCGGCGGAGGGGGATACATCCGTCGGGGCGGATTCAAGCGCGGCGGACGGCGGGAGCAATCCCCGCAGAGATAGGCTGGTGGAGGTATATGCCGGTGAAGACGGTTCGGCGCAGACGGGGTATGTGCCCTATGAGTCGGATGCGGCTGTCGCGGCGGAAAAAGCGACTGCGGTCAAAACAGCCACTAATGAGGTAAAATCGGCGCAGTCGGCGAGTGCGGCAAGCGATCCTAAAGCGGAGAAAACTGCGAAACCCGCCGCCAAAAAACGCCGCGGCGCTATGGCACAGTCGGTCGACGATCTTCCCGCCACGGGGATCACCGTCGAGGTGGATGCAGATTATAAATTCCCGCCGCTGAGCCTTTTGTCGGAGCCGGCGAATCATAACGCAGGCGCGGCGGAAAGCGAAACCAGAGCCAAGGCGGAACTGCTGGTCAACACTCTGAAAAGCTTCGGCGTGGAAACACGCCTCGTCGGCATATCGCAGGGGCCGTCGGTCACACGGTATGAACTTCAGCCTGCGGCGGGCGTCAAGATCAGCAAAATTACGGGTCTTGCCAACGATATCGCGCTGAACCTTGCGTCGTCGGGCGTGCGAATCGAAGCGCCGATACCGAATAAATCCGCGGTCGGCATCGAGGTGCCGAATAAAAACCGCAGCTCGGTCGGCATCCGCGCTCTGCTTGAGTCGGCGGTTTACCGCAATTCCAAAAGCAAGCTTTGCTGTGTGCTCGGCAAGGATATTACGGGCGAGATCATCTCGATGGATCTTGCCAAAATGCCGCATCTGCTGGTCGCGGGTACAACCGGATCGGGTAAATCCGTCTGCCTGAACTCCATGATCATCAGTATGCTGTATAAAGCTTCTCCCGATGAGGTCAAGCTCATTATGATCGACCCGAAAGCGGTCGAATTTGCGGCGTATAACGGGATTCCGCACCTGCTTGTTCCCGTTGTGACCAATCCGCAGAAGGCGGCGGGCGCGCTCGGCTGGGCGGTCAATGAAATGCTGAAACGGTATCAGCGGTTTTCGGCGCATTCGGTCCGCAATATCACCGGCTATAACGAGCTGTGCAAACTCGACGACAGCTTGGAATTTATGCCGCATATCGTTATCTTTATCGACGAGCTGTCCGACCTGATGATGGCGGCGCCCAACGAGGTCGAGGATTCGATCTGCCGTTTGGCCCAGATGGCGCGCGCCGCAGGTATGCATATGGTCATCGCCACGCAGTCGCCGCGCGTCGACGTTATCACCGGTCTGATCAAGGCGAACATCCCGAGCCGTATCGCGCTGACCGTTTCCAATGCGATGGATTCGCGCGTTATCATCGATCAGGCGGGCGCGGAGCGGCTGATCGGCATGGGCGATATGCTGTATTTTCCTGTCGGCATGAATAAGCCGCTGCGCGTGCAGGGGTGCTGGGTCTCGGACGATGAGGTTAATGCGGTCGTTGATTTTCTGAAGAATCACGGCGAGGAAACCGAGTATGATGAGGAGATCATCAGCGAAATGGAGCGGCAGGCGGCGGCTGATAAGAAGAACGCCGCAGGCGGCGGCGAGAGCGAGGAATCGGGCGGCGATGAGCGGCTGACCGAGGCGGTGGAGATCGTCTGCCGCGAGGGTCAGGCTTCTACCTCGTTTTTGCAGCGCAAGCTGAAGCTCGGCTATGCCAGAGCGGCGCGTATCATGGAC
>JBJEQI010000299.1:0-5509 GCA_051881675.1 Acutalibacteraceae bacterium | reverse complement strand
AGCTTATCCGAAGCGGCGGAGTCGTCGATAATATCCAGCGCAACGCTTGCCGCCGTGATCTGTTTGCCGTTGACCTCGGTGATAATATCTCCCTTGCTGAGTCCCGCCGAATAGAGATTGGAATCCATATTGATGCTCTGAATCATCAGCCCCGCCGGGACATTGTTCACAAGAGCCGACGCGGCGCTGATCTCGGTATAGGTAATGCCGAGCTTGGCTCTGCCGACCACCTTTTTGTGGGCGATCAGGCTTTTCGCGGTCTTCACCGAATCGTTGGAGGGAATAGCAAAGCAAAGCCCCTCATAACCGCTGAGCACGATCTTGGACGAGCTGATTCCCACGACCTGACCGTACATATTCACCAGCGCGCCGCCCGAGTTGCCCGAATTGATCGCCGTATCGGTCTGGATGACCCTCATCGAGTAGGAGCCCGAGCCATCGCTCGCGGCGGAGCTGATGCGGCGGCTCGGTGCAGACACGATACCTTTGGTAACGGTGCCCGTCAGCCCGTAAGGCGAGCCGATCGCAATAACCTCCTCGCCCGCGCGGAGCTTGGACGAATCGGCAAAAACAGCGGGGGTCAGGCTTTCCGCCTTGGCGTCGCTTATTTTCAAAACGGCAAGGTCGCTTCTTGCGTCGCCCGCAACAAAGGAAGCGGCATAGCTTTTGCCGTTGTGCAAAGTCACCGCGAATTTCGCCGCGGGAATATCCGCATAGATATGATCGTTGGTTAGAATATGCCCCGCCTTGTCGATAATTACGCCCGAGGCGATCGCGGACGTGCTCTGCCCCTCGCTGTAAACGGTGATATTCACCACCGAATCCGCTACCAGCTGGGCGACGTCGTCCGCCGAATATTTGCCGCTCGCATCGGGTTTAATTCCCTCTTTTTGCGGCACGGTTCCCTGCTGAATCACCACGGAGTCTCCGCCGGACAGATCGTTTCGCGAAGTATCTCCGCGCAGATCGCGATTGCCTCCCGCGATATATCCGACGCCGACTCCCACGCTGAGCAAAATCACCACGGCAAGCAGAGCGCAAAAAACTCTGAATCCGCGCTTGCCCGAGCGCTTCTCGGGCGCGGCGGCAAAGGGATTCTGCACCGCATTCGGCGACGGGTTCTGCGAATATGCGGCGTATTGACCGTCGGGCGGACAGTTGTATCCGCCGATCGGAGGAACGCTCGCAGCGGACTGCGGCTCTTTGCTCTGCGCCGACTGCGGCGGCGTAAAGCTGCGGGTATCAAAGCCCGCGTCGGTCTGCGGCGCACCCGCCGACCGGGCGGCATCAACCTGCGCAAAATTCGGCTGCGCGGCGGGCTGCGGCTCAAACGATGCTTGCGCGCCCGCCGTGGCAGACGGCTCATAAGTCGGTATTTTGAATGCGGGCGGCTCGCCGCTCGGCTTTTCCTGCGCCGTGGCGCTTGCGTCACCACCGATATGCGGTGCATTGTCGGCAAAATCGCCGTCCTTTACACCCACAGGCTCGGAGCCTGCCGCGCCGACGACCTCATTGCCGTTTAACTCTCTGTTTTTATCGTTGTCAAATTCGTTCATCGTTCACTTTCTCCTTATTCATCAACACTGTCCGCGTCCGCTATCTCAACTTCTATTACCTCATGAGCAGCGGAATGAGTGTCGCTGTTCTTTTTGTTGGAAAACCGCCTTCTGCCGTCTTGCGCGCCGTCCTCCACCGTCACCGCCGCCGTATGAATCCGATTCGGCAAAACAACGGTAAACTTGGTAAATTCATCCTTCACGCTCTCGGCTGTGATCTGCCCTTTGTGCAGACCGACGATCATTTTCACAATATACAGCCCGAAGCCCATGCCCGTTTTATCGGTGCTGCGGCTCCTGTCTGTTTTGTAAAAGCGTTCAAATACACGGCTCAGCTCGACTTGGCTCAGCCCCTCGCCCGAATTTTCAATCGAGATAGTCACCGTCTTATCCTTATTTTCCGCAATCAATACGGAAATATAGCCGCCGTCGGGAGTAAATTTGATCGCATTTTCCACCAGATTATAAATAACCTGATACATCAGATCGCTGTCGGCGAAAAGCATGACCTTGTCGGTATCCTCAAGCCCGCGCAGCTCAATATGCTTTTGCTCGATTCGGGCTTCAAACGACAGCAATATCCGCACCAACAGGTCGGACACGTTAAAGGTGGTGCAGTTGAGCCGCACGCTGTCGTTCTCCAGCCGCGAGAGCTGAAGCATCGAATTAACGAGGCGCGACAGCCGCTTGGTTTCATCGGATACGATGCCGAGATATTTCGGATAATCCTCCGCGGGGATCGTGCCGTCGAGCATACCGTCGACAAAGCCCGCGATCGAGGTCATCGGCGTTTTCAATTCGTGCGACACGCTGGAAATAAAACTGCGCCGCATCTCCTCGAGCTGCCCCAGCGAATGGGACATGCGGTTGAACGCGTCAATCAGCTCGCCGATCTCATCCTTGCGGCGGACGGGCGGTATCTGAATGAACTCGCCGTTCTCCATTTTGCGCGCCGCGATCGCCATCTGCCGCAGCGGGCGGGTCGTTTGCAGCGTGATGATATACATCAGGATAAAGGCGACGAGAAGGATCAGAATGGAGGAATAAAACATCGCGCGAAACGTTTCCATGACCGCACTGCTCTCGCCCGAAACGGGCACCGAGGCAAACACCGCGCCGATCGGCGCATTATCCGCCGTGATCGGGGTGGACACGCTGAAACAGGCGGTGTTATACATCCCGCCCATGTTGCCGCGAAAGGCCTTGTCCTCGCTCAGCGCGGCGCGAACGATTGATGACTCCAGCTTTTTGCCGTAATGGCGGCAGTCCTGCTCCTCGTCGCTGCAAAGCACAACATATCCCTGCGAATTGATAATATAAATATCCGCGCTGATGATGCGGCTGATGACCGTTACCGTGCTTTGCATCTCCGCGTTGAAATCTGCGTTGGATACAATGATCGCCGAGGATATTTCGGAGATCGTGCGCACGTTTTTGGTGAGCAGCGACTGCTTTTCACTGCGCCACTGATTCTTCGTAAAGGTGAGCAGACTGCTGCCCAGCACGACGAAACCCGCCAGCAGAATACACGCGGTGATAGTGAAATATCGGAAAAATATGCTTCTTCGCATATGTCACGTTCCCCTGTCGCATAATTTGAATCGGGCGTTGCCCGCAGGCGGATCAATAATCCTGCTTGGTTTCAAACTTATACCCGACGCCCCAAACGGTTTTCAGATTCCACTTATCGCTCACGCCCTCAAGCTTTTCGCGCAGGCGCTTGACGTGAACATCGACCGTTCTCGAGTCGCCGTAGTATTCAAATCCCCACACCTCGTCGAGCAGCTGATCGCGGGTGTAGACCTTGTTCGGATTGCTGGCAAGATGATAGATCAGCTCCAGCTCTTTGGGCGGCGTGTCGATCGGCGTTCCGTCCACCACCAGCTCATAGTTGGTCAGATTGATCGTCAGCTTGTCATATTCCACCTTTTTAACGCCGTTTGAATCGGATACGCCGCTTCTGCGCAGCACCGCCTTGATGCGGGCGATCACCTCTTTCGCGTCGAACGGCTTGACCATATAATCGTCGGCGCCGAGCTCCAGCCCCAGCACCTTATCGAAGGTTTCGCCCTTGGCGGTGATCATGATGATCGGCACCTGCGAGGTCTTTCTGATCTCGCGGCAAACCTGCCAGCCGTCGAGTTTCGGCATCATAACATCCAGCAGAATCAAAGAGGGGTTGAATCTGTCCATGTTATCCAGTGCCTCCTGCCCGTTGTGGCAGATATTGACCTCAAACATTTCCTTTTCGAGATAGAGTCTCAAAAATTCGCAAATATTATTGTCGTCATCAACGACCATGATTCTGACATCGCTCATATGTCTGACATCCTTTCCGCTCCGCTTGCGCGGATGATTCTATAATAAAAGTATACCTCTTTCCGACAGGTATTTCATGAACATTATTTTAACACATTTATGCGATTTTGCAAATATATTTCCCGAAAAATCTTCGGTTTTAGTGATTTTTAGCCCGATTACCGCCCGTATTCGCAAAAAAGCGGCGCATTGAGCGCAAAAAAGGAGCAAAATCGCCGCAAAAACGCCCGCGCCCAAATATTCACAAAATATTCTTTTATTTTTCCCCGATCCATGCTATAATAGAGGATAGTTATATCAAACTTCAGCCGAAAGGAACTTTATTTACCATGGGTTTAAGAGATATGATGCTCGGCGGCTATTCCAAACGCCAGCTTAAAAAAATCGAACCGATTAAAAACGAGGTGCTCGCGCTGGAGGATAAATACCGCGCGTATTCCGACGATGAACTGCGCGCCTGCACCGCAAAGTTCAAAGATCTTGCCCAAACGGGGACCTCGCTCGACGAGCTGCTCCCCGACGCCTTTGCCGTCTGCCGCGAGGCAGCCGACCGCGTGCTGGGGCTGCGCCCGTACCCTGTGCAGATCATCGGCGGAATCGTGCTTCATCAAGGCAGAATCGCCGAAATGAAGACCGGCGAGGGCAAGACCCTTGTCGCCACCATGCCCGCCTATCTCAATGCGCTCTCCGGCCGCGGCGTTCACATCGTCACGGTCAACGACTATCTTGCCAAGCGCGACTCCGAGTGGATGGGCAAGCTCTACCGCTTTTTGGGGCTGTCGGTCGGTCTGATCATTCACGGCATGAGCCAGGATGAGCGCAAAGCCGCCTACGCCGCAGACATTACCTACTGCACCAACAACGAGCTGGGATTCGACTATCTGCGCGACAATATGGTTACCTATAAGGAAAACCGCGCGGGCAGAGGGCACAGCTTTGCGATCGTCGACGAGGTGGATTCCATCCTGATCGATGAGGCGCGCACCCCGCTCATCATATCGGGGCAGGGCGATAAATCCACCGATCTCTACCGCTTGGCGGATAAATTTGCGCGCTCGCTGCGCTTTGTCAAGGTGCGCGAGGTCAACGATAAGACTGATACCGACGAGCAGTTCGAGGACGGCGACTATATCATTGATGAAAAGGCGAAAACCGCTACTCTCACCGCCGACGGTATCAAAAAGGCGGAAGCTTTCTTCCGCATCGACAACCTGAGCGACCCCGATAATCTCACCGTTGCGCACCATATCAACCAAGCGATTCGCGCGCACGGCATCATGCAGAGAGACATTGATTATGTCGTCAAAGACGGCGAGGTCATCATCGTCGATGAGTTCACCGGACGTTTGATGTTCGGCAGGCGGTACAGCGAGGGTCTGCATCAGGCGATCGAGGCAAAAGAGGGCGTCAAGATCGAAAACGAATCCAAAACGCTGGCGACGATCACCTTCCAGAACTTCTTCCGTCTGTACGACAAGCTGTCGGGCATGACGGGTACGGCGATGACCGAGTCGCAGGAGTTCGCCGAGATCTATAAGCTCGACGTTGTGGAAATCCCGACCAACAAGCCGCTCATGCGCAAAGATTTTCCCGACATCGTTTACAAGACCGAAAAGGCGAAATTCAACGCGGTT
>JBJEQI010000298.1:0-5596 GCA_051881675.1 Acutalibacteraceae bacterium | reverse complement strand
CGTGACGGTCTGCATTTTACGCTGATCGGCTCGGGCTTCCAGCCCTGCTACCGCGATCTCAGAGATGAGCTGGATGTTTCCCGCCCGTTGGTGGTTTCCTGCGGCGAAACGCTGTCGGCTGACAGGCAGAGGGCGCTGGTTGACTTTATTGAAAAGGGCGGAAAGGTCGTTATCGGCCCGATGCTGCCGTATTTGGATGAGCACGGCAATGCGTGCTGTATTCTTCGTGAGCGGCTGGGTGTTGAGGACGTTCGGCGTATCGAAGCGAACGGCAAGGCGGAGCTGGCTGACAAGACCGCTATTTATGGCTTGTATCATCAGTTTACCTGCGGTAAAACCGAGGGAGCGGTGCTGTTCGGCGGCAAGGTTCACGAACCGATCGCGAACATACTGACCGTCGGGAAAGGGCAGGTCATGTTCCTCGGCGTGCAGTATGAGTATCTGTATCAGAGCCAGAATGTGATGCTGGAGCGCTTGCTCGGCGAGCTTGGCTGCAAGCCCACAGTGAATTGCAGCAACACGACCTTGTGGACGACCTTGACCGTGTCGGATGACCGCGCGATGCTCTTCGCTGTGAATCTTTTCAGCGGTGTGCAGGAGTCGGACATCAGCGGCGAGATCGGCGGCAGGCATTTTGACCTCGGCCATGTGACCGTTCCTGCGATGACGGTTCTGCCGATCGAGTTAGAGCTGAAATAATTTATGCAGCAGAATCCCCCGCGCCGAAATCGGTGCGGGGGATTTTTGTCGGTATGGGATCTTTCGCGTCAGCCCGAAGGAAAAGTCGGCGACACCGAATACCCCGACTGAAACGAATTTTCATGATAGGCGCAAGGCGCGCTTCGGCAAGTGGGATGCCTCCCCAAACTCGGGCGAGGCTTTTATACCAATAAAAACAGGCGCATTGTTAAGGGATGTCCCAAAACAATGCGCCTGACGTTTATGAAACGGTTATAGGTAGCAGGATACTGTTATCCGGCTTATTTGCTTGATTCTTCAACAGCAACCGCGCAGGCAACCGTAGCGCCGACCATCGGGTTGTTACCCATGCCGATCAGACCCATCATTTCAACGTGCGCGGGAACGGATGAGGAACCGGCGAACTGAGCGTCTGAGTGCATACGACCCATGGTGTCGGTCATGCCGTAAGAAGAGGGGCCTGCCGCCATGTTGTCGGGGTGGAGCGTACGGCCGGTGCCGCCGCCCGAAGCAACGGAGAAATACTGCTTGTCATTCTCGACGCACCATTTTTTATAAGTACCAGCAACCGGATGCTGGAATCTGGTCGGGTTGGTGGAGTTACCGGTGATGGAAACGCCGACCTTCTCGAGCTTCATGATCGCAACGCCCTCGGGAACATTATCAGCGCCATAGCACTTAACATCCGCGCGCGGGCCGTTGGAATAAGGAACCTCTTTAACGACCTTAACCTCTTCCGAATAGGGGTCAAACTCGGTTTCGACATAGGTGAAGCCGTTGATACGCGAGATGATGAAAGCGGCGTCTTTTCCAAGGCCGTTCAGGATAACGCGAAGCGGGTGCTTGCGGACCTTGTTGGCGTTGAGCGCGATTTTGATAGCGCCCTCGGCAGCGGCAAACGACTCATGACCTGCGAGGAAGCAGAAGCAGTCGGTTTCTTCGCTGAGAAGCATTTTACCGAGGTTGCCGTGACCCAGACCGACCTTGCGGTTTTCGGCGACAGAACCGGGAATGCAGAACGACTGCAGACCGATTCCGATAGCAGCGGCGGCGTCGGCAGCTTTTGTGCAGCCCTTTTTGATCGCGATCGCACAGCCAACGGTATACGCCCAGATAGCGTTTTCAAAACAGATGGGCTGGGTGCTGCGAACGATCTTATCGCAGTCGATGCCCTTTGCGAGAGTGATCTCTTTGCACTCCTCGATCGAAGAGATGCCGTATTCCTTCAAAACAGCGTTGATTTTGTCAACGCGTCTCTCATAACCTTCAAATAATGCCATGATTTTAAGCCCTCCTTATTCCTTGCGCGGGTCGATATACTTAACAGCTTCATCGAATCTGCCGTATGTACCCATTGACTTCTTATAAGCTTCGTTCGGCTCCATGCCCTGCTTGATAAAGTCGGTCATTTTGCCAAGAGAAACGAATTCATAGCCGATTACCTGATCTTCCGCGTCGAGCGCCATGCGGGTGCAGTAGCCCTCGGTCATTTCGAGATAACGAACGCCCTTGGCTTTGGTTCCGTACATAGTACCGACCATGCTGCGGTGACCCTTTCCGAGGTCCTCCATGCCCGCGCCGATAACAAGACCGTCATCCGAGAAAGCGGACTGCGTTCTGCCGTAAACGATCTGCAAGAACAGCTCTCTCATAGCGGTGTTGATAGCGTCGCAGACGAGGTCGGTGTTGAGCGCTTCAAGAACGGTTTTTCCGGGAAGAATCTCAGCCGCCATAGCCGCCGAATGAGTCATGCCCGAGCAGCCGACTGTTTCCACGAGAGCCTCCTCGATGACGCCGTTTTTAACATTCAGCGAAAGCTTGCAGGCGCCCTGCTGAGGAGCGCACCAGCCAACACCGTGGGTGTATCCCGAAATATCGGCAATTTCCTTAGCGCCGATCCATTTTCCCTCTTCGGGGATCGGAGCGGGACCGTGCTTCGGACCTTTAGCGACCGTACACATGTTTTCTACTTCTTGCGAATAGTTCATTTGTTTATCTTCCTTTCGAAACAATAGTTTAAGCCACAGCGAATCAAGACGAAAGCCGCCTGACTTCGGCATATCTTTATTATAAGTCTTTATTGTGCCGATTGCAAGCAATTTTTGCCCGTTTCGCGATATATTGACAAAACATTGACAATCGCCGTCGATTTCGCCGTAAATCTATACAAAATTACATACACAAAGCCGCGGCGGCAAGCGCATATTCGGGCAGAGGCTTGACAATGTAGATCAGCATGACGATTGCGCCGAGCACGATGCGGTAATAGCCGAACGCTTTGAAATCGTGCTTTTTGATGAAATTCATGAGGAATTTGATCGCAAATACCGACACCACGAACGCGGTAACCACGCCGATGATGAGCGAAGCAATCTCGCCTCCCGTGAATACATCGCCCGTTTTGACCATATCCACGCCGTATTTCATGCATTTGATCAGGCTCGCGCCGAACATGACGGGGATGGACATGAAGAAGGAGTATTCAGCGGAAATCCCGCGCGAACAGCCGAGAATCATGGCGCCGAGAATGGTAACGCCGGAGCGCGAAGTGCCGGGAATCAGCGCGAGAAGCTGGAACAGACCGATGAACAAGGCAAGCTTGTAATCCACCTTGGCAAAGCTGTTGATCTTCGTTTCAATGCGCCCTTTTTTTGCCGCGTTTTCGACGACAATGAACAGCACACCGTAGACGATCAGTGTGATTGCAACGGTCGGCATATTATAAAAGATGGCGTCGAGCTTGTCGTCGAACAGCACGCCGATGATTCCGGCGGGAACGCACCCGATCAGCACCAGGACCCACAGACGGAAGATCGACTGCTTTTGCTGAGGTGTTTTGGACTTGGAAAACGGCCAGAGCTTGTTCCAATACAGCATCACGACCGCTAAGATCGCGCCGAGCTGGATGACGACGCGGAACATTTCGGTGAATGCGTCGTCCCCGACGGGGAACACCTGCTCAAACAGGATCAGGTGACCGGTGCTGCTGATCGGAAGCCACTCGGTGATTCCCTCGACAATGCCGTAGAAAAACGAATACAGAACTTCTAACATATAATTCTTCCTTTCGGATAAGTATGCTGATGAATCCCCCGCAGTGTTTGGCGCTACGGCCGCAGCTGCCAGTCGATCGGGTCCATGCCGTGCTCCTGCAAAAATGCGTTGGTGCGGCTGAAATGCCTGCACCCGAAGAAGCCGCCGTGAGCGGACAGGGGACTCGGATGCACCGTTTCCAGGATCAGATGATTCGGATTGGTGATCAGCGCTTTTTTCGATCGGGCATTAGCGCCCCAAAGCAGGAACACCATCGGGCGCTCGCGCTCGTTGAGCAGCTCGATCACGCGGTCGGTCAGCTTTTCCCAGCCTTTGCCTTTGTGAGAATTCGGCGACCCTTCGCGCACGGTGAGCACCGTGTTCATCAAGAGCACTCCCTGCTTCGCCCACGCGGTCAGCTCGCCGAAGTTATCGGGCTGACGGATCCCGAGGTCGTCGCCCTGCTCCTTGAAGATGTTTTTGAGCGAGGGGGGCGGCATAACGCCGCGCTGAACCGAGAAGCACAGCCCGTGCGCCTGCCCCGCGCCGTGATACGGGTCCTGCCCGAGTATGACCGCCTTCACGTCGCGGTAGTCGGTATAGCGCAGGGCGTTGAAAATATTGTGCATATCGGGATAGATTCGCCTGTGCGAATACTCATCCTTCAGAAATTCGCGCAGCTGCCGATAATATTCGGATGAAAACTGATCGGCGAGCAGACTGTCCCATTCGTTTCCGATATTGACCATAGGAATCTGCCGTTACTCCGAGATAAACTCGGTGTTGGCAAGCTCGGCATAGTCGTCGGTCTTGCGGGTGACGGGCAGTATCTCGAGATTAAAGGTGAACTGCTTGGCGTCCAGACGGTATTTCTCGCGCAGAACGGGGCCGCAGGCGTTGGAGCCGACGCCGCTTTGCATAAAGTCGGCGCAGACATAGGTTCCGTCGCTTTCCTCGGGCAGCTCATTGGTATGCTTCGCTCGGTCGATCTGCTCGATCGAGTAGGGGAGCGCCTGGAAATCGAATCCGTCGTCGCTGCGGAACATAAGACCGGTTTTATCACTGTCGGTGACGCAGCCCCACTTGGTCTGATAGTGGTTCGCGCACTCTTCGGGAACGAGGTATTCCTTTGTAAATTCGTCCGCCACATTTTTGCTGAATCTGCCGACGTAGCAGGCGTGGTGCTTGTCGACATAGCTTTCATACGGACCGAATCCGAAGTATTCCTCGCGGTTAAACGCGCGGTCAAGCCCGAGCTTGATGCCGAAGCGCGGGAGCCACGAAATCTGGTCGATCACGCTGACGTCCGCTTTGAGGGTGATGACGCCGAGCGTCGAAATCTTCCAAACGGCATGAATATCAACCGGGCAGCGGCGGGAGTCGGCACCGAGACGGACCTGCGCGCTGATCTCGGCGCCGTTGTCGGTCTTTTTGCAGTAAACGCTTCTGACGCAGTGATTCAACCGCTCGAGGTGGAACTGTTGCCAGTCCTTGCCGTAGTGTTCATGGGAATCGTTCAGAATGATCGCGCGCCAGACATTGAACATCATGGGCGACGTGAGCATCCGCTTGCCCGCGACAGTCAACTGCTCGAAGCAGGCGTGCTGCTTGGAGAACAGGTAGGAGAAGCCGTTTCCGACCAGCTTGATGTGTCTTTCCGTTTCGGAGACGGAGAAGAGCGTGTTGTTATAGGGAACGACCTTTTTGCTGTTTTCAACAGGCAGCCTGAACTGCGCAAACGCGATCTCGCTTCCCTCGTCCGCCCAAGCGGTTTCGCCGATCTGGCTGAACGCTACGCGAATATAGCATTCGCCGCCTGCGGGGAGCGTATAGTCGATATGAATGCGCTCGGTTCTCTGCGGGG
>JBJEQI010000297.1:0-5597 GCA_051881675.1 Acutalibacteraceae bacterium | reverse complement strand
GTCGGGCATGAGCAATATGGAGCAGATCTCCGAAAATATCGGATTTATGCAGGATTTTCAGCCGCTGGACCACGAGGAGCAGGCGGACATCGCCAAAATATGCGCTGTCTTTAAAGGGCAGGATATGGTTCCCTGCACCGCTTGTCGATACTGTGTGGACGGGTGCCCGAAGCATATCCCGATTCCGAGCCTTTTCTCCTGCCTGAACTCGATCAAACAGCACAAGGATTGGGCGAGCAGGTGGTATTATAAGGTATATACCGAAAACGGCGGCAAAGCGTCCGACTGTGTCGGATGCGGCAGGTGCGAGTCGGCGTGCCCTCAGCATTTAAAGATTCGTCAGCTGCTGCGCGAGGTTGCCGAAACCTTTGAAACAGCCGAAGATATTGACTAAAGGAGCGTAATGATGATGAATACCTGTGCTATCTGCAGATCAAAGACACGCATGAGTATAAAAATGCAGGCGGTCTATGCGCTTGCCGCAGTGATTGCGGCGGTTGCCCTGCCGCAGATCTGTCACGCGGCGGGTGCGGGACTCGGGGTCGGATCCGCGCTCGGAGAGATGCTTTTGCCCATGCATTTCCCCGTGATACTGGTCGGGCTGCTGGCGGGTCCCTTTGCGGGAGCCGCGGCGGGCGCGCTGTCGCCGCTCGTCAGCTTTGCGTTGACCGGTATGCCGCATATCGCGATGCTGCCGTTTATGGTGATTGAGCTGGCGGTTTACGGTCTGGCTGCGGGTGTGCTGAAAAACGTCGTCATGCCCGCCGTCGCTCAGGTCGCTTTGACGCAGATCATCGGCAGAGCGGTGCGCGCGGCGGCGATTCTTGTCGCAGTGTACGGCTTTTCAAGCAGTGCCGTCGGCGTTGCGGTTATTTGGCAAAGCATTGCCGCGGGCGCAGTCGGCATTGCCGTTCAGCTGATCGGCATACCGCCGATCGTTAAAGCGGCGAAGAAGAGCGGCAAAGATGAATTGTGATCTGAAAACCGCCGCAGATATTCTGACCGCAGAGAATCGCACCCTCGTTTTGTGCAAAGACGGCGAGGTGTATGCAAGCGACGAGCGCGGCGTTTTGTCACTTTTGAAGATCGCGGAGAGCGGTCGGTCGCTGGACGGCGTTTCGGCGGCGGATAAGGTCGTCGGCAGGGGAGCGGCGCTGCTGTATGCATATTTAAAAGTCCGCGCGGTCTATGCGCCCGTGATCAGCCGCCCCGCGCTGGAAATCTTGCAGGCATGCGGCGCGGACGTGCAGTGCGAAAAGGTCGTTTCGCAGATTATCAATCGGCGCGGCGACGGCGTTTGCCCGATCGAGCAGGCAACCGCAGATGTTTTTGACCCTGCCGACACTCCTGCTGTGATCCGTCGGGCGCTCGCTCGGCTGAAAGGCGGGCAGATCAGATAGAACGACATCCCCGATAATAAAAAAATCCCCGATCGTTGGCAGCCGTCAGCGGTTGGGGATTTTTTATGTAAGGAGTTAAATATGCCCTCCGTCGTCGGGCGTCGGGCGGGCGGCTTGCCTTTTCAGCCGCCGAACGGCAATGACGTAGATGATCGCATTGACCACCAGCATCAGCAGCCACGAAACGGGATATGAAATGTAAAGCGTCGGCATGGATCGGAACGCGGGGAATACGGCATAGACCCAGACGATGCGGAATACGCAGGTTCCGAGCAGCGAGGTCACGGTCGGAATGATCGAATAATTCAGCCCGCGCAGCGCGCCCGACATGACGTTCATCAGCCCGCACAGGAAATAGGATGAGCAGAAGAAAAGCAGCCGCATGGTGATGATCTCGGTCGTTTGCGCCGACGGATTGTGCAGATAGATCGAGGTCAGAATATCCTTGCAGAGTAGTATGGCGCCGCCGACCGTTGCCGCAGTCAGAACCGACGCCGCCGAGCAGGCGCCGACGATGCGGGTCATCCTGCCGTATTTTTTCGCGCCGTAGTTCTGCCCGCAGAAGGTGAGCGCCGCCTGCGCGACCGCGTCGGTCGCGGTGAGAATCAGAGCGTCGATATTTCCTCCCGCGGCGTTGCCCTCGACGACCGCCGAGCCGAAGGAGTTGACCGACGACTGGATCAAAACATTCGACAGCGAAAACATGGCGCTTTGAAAGCCGTTCGGCAGACCCATTTTGGCGATTTCGGCAAGCTCGCGCCGATGGAGGCGAAGCTGTTTGACGTCGAGATGAATCGCGCTGTCGGTGCGGATCATGTGAATGATGACGAGCAGGGCGGAAATCATCTGCGACAAAACCGTCCCGATCGCAACGCCCGCTACGCCGAGATGAAACACGATGACCAGCAGGAGATTCAGCAGAACATTGGCAATGCCCGCGGCGGAAAGATAATACAGCGGGCGGCGGGTATCGCCGGTGGCACGCAGAATCGCCGCGCCGAAGTTGTAGATCAGATTAAACGGCGAACCGATGAAGAAAATCCGCATATATATGCCCGATCTGCCGATCAGATCGGCGGGCACGTCCATTGCGGCGAGCATGGGGTCGGTGAGCAGAAATCCGAGCACGGCGACGATCACGCCCGCAATGCCTGCAATTGTGATTGAGGTGTGCACCGCGCGCCGTATTCCCGCGCGGTCGCCCGCTCCGGTATACCGCGCAACCAATACACAGCTGCCGACCGAAACGCCGATGAACGTGTTGATGATGAGATTGAGTATCGGGGCGGTCAGACCGACCGCGCCGACCGACCCGGGTTGCGCAAACTGCCCGACAACGATCATATCCGCGGCGTTGTAGAGAATTTGCAGGATGCCCGTTGCCATGAGCGGCAGTGAGAAAATCAGTACGTTTTTGAAAAGCGGGCCGCTGAGCATATTGACGCCGCTTTTACCAGTTTGAGCCATTGAATTTTACACCTCTTTGTTTTTTACCACCGACTCATAACGGTCGATGAATTCCGAAAGCGCGTCGCCCGCGCTTTGGCTTTTCGGCCGCTGAACGCTGAGATACGGCTTCTCGCTTCCGAAAATTTTGGCGCGCCCGCCGTAGAGCTTGATCAGCGACGAGATATTCTCAAATCGGAAATCCGAGAAATAGACGCGCATATCGCCTGTTTTATCGCTGATTTCGGTGATATTCAGCGCCGCCGCGCGGTTGCGCAGTTTGGCTATGTTGATCAGCCCCTGCACCTCGGGGGGCGGATCGCCGAAACGGTCGATCAGCTCGTCGATCACGTCCGCGCTGTCTTCCTCCGAGCGAATCTGCGCGATACGGCGATAGATCTGAAGGCGCTCGGGCAGATTTTCAATATATTTTTCGGGAATATGGGCGGCGATATGCAGATCAACGGTGCATTCGCACTCCGGCTCGACCTGTTCGCCCTTTTCCGCCTTGACCGCGTCGCCGAGCATACGGATATACATATCGTAGCCGACCGATTCCATCTGTCCGTGTTGTTTGGCGCCGAGCAGATTGCCCGCGCCGCGTATCTCGAGATCGCGCATGGCAATTTTGAATCCCGAGCCGAACTCGGTATATTCGCGTATCGCCTCCAGGCGCTTTTGTGCAATATCGGTCAGCGCCTTGCCGCGCCGATAGGTGAGATAGGCATAGGCTCTGCGCGAGGATCTTCCAACCCGCCCGCGAAGCTGATGCAGCTGGGAAAGACCGAATCTGTCTGCGTCTTCGATGATCAGGGTGTTGACGTTCGGCACATCAACGCCCGTTTCGATGATCGTTGTGCAGACCAAAACGTCGATCTCGTGCTCAATGAGGCGGCGCCATACACCCGATAGCTCCTCCTCGCTCATTTTGCCGTGCGCGATCGCGACCGTCGCGTCGGGCAACGCCTCGCTGATGATCGCCGCCGCGCGGCTGATCGTTTCCACCTTATTGTATATATAATAGACCTGCCCGCCGCGCCCGAGCTCTCTGCGTATCGCGTCGATCAGCAGGGAACGGTCGTATTCCAGAACATATGTCTGCACGGGATGGCGGTCGTTCGGCGCTTCTTCGAGAACGGACATATCGCGCAGCCCCGACATCGCCATATTCAGCGTGCGCGGGATCGGGGTCGCCGACAGAGTCAGCACATCCACATCGGGATAAACGCTTTTCAGCTTTTCTTTCTGCGCCACGCCGAAGCGCTGTTCTTCATCGACAATCAGCAGCCCGAGATCGCGGAATTTTACATCCGATGAGATCAGTCGGTGCGTGCCCACGATGATGTCGATCTCGCCGCGTCGGAGCTTTGACTTGATCTGCGCCTGCTGGGCGGCGGTGCGAAAGCGCGAAAGCATCTCCACATTGACGGCAAAATGCTCCATTCGCTGTAAAATCGTTTGATAATGCTGCCATGCGAGGATGGTGGTGGGAACCAGCAGGGCGCATTGCTTGCCGTCGCAGATGCATTTGAACGCGGCGCGCAGCGCCACCTCGGTCTTGCCGAAGCCGACGTCGCCGCAGAGCAGACGGTCCATCGGCACGCCGCGCTGCATATCGTTTTTGATCTCATCCACGCATTTGAGCTGATCTTCTGTTTCCTCAAACGGAAAATGATACTCAAAATCGTGCTGAAGATCGGTGTCCTCCGAAAACTTAAATCCGCTTTGCCGCATTCTTTTGGCATACAGCTCGAGCAGCTCTTTCGCCATATCGCGAACGGCTCCGCGGACCCGTTGCTTCGTTTTAATCCACTGGTCCGAGCCGAGACGGTTCAGCTTGACCGCGCCGTTTTCCGCCGCGCCGATATACCGCGTGACGAGATCCAGCTGGGTAACGGGGACATACAGAATATCGCCCTTGAGATATTTGATTTTGATATAATCTTTGACGATACCACCGTTTTCGATCTTGCTGATGCCCTCGAAAACGCCGATGCCGTAGACCGAATGAACGACCAGATCGCCCGCGTGCAACTCCTCGAGCGAGCCGATCGCCGCCCCTTTTTTCGCAAAGCTTTTCCGTCGCTTTTTGCCGACGGCGCCGGCGCTGTGCGTGAATACTGCGAGCTTTGCCTCGGGGAACACTGCGCCGCCCGCCAGCCCGCCGACGGTAACAACGACCGACTTTTCGGGCAGATCGGTCGGCACTTCGCTGTGAAAAGAGGCGGCGATCTCGTAGTCGCGGAGCGTTTCGCAAAGCGCCTGCCCCGCGCGCTCGCTGCCGTTCAGAATCACGCAGGAATTGCCCGCCGAAAGCTGGGATTTAATATCCTCGGCAAGGTCGGCGGCGAGCCCGCTGAAGCTGCCGAGCGTGGGCAGGCGGAAATTGACAAGCTCCCTGGGAGCCACCGCGCCCGCCGACGCCGTAAAGGTTTCGAGCAGTATCGTATCCGCCGCCTGCAGGCGCGCATACGTTTCGGCAGGCGTCAGCGAGAAGGTATCCAGCCCTTTGCAGAGCACGCCCTCCTCCAGCAGTGCCTTAATATCTTCCGCGCGCTGCCATGCCGCCGAACGCAGACTTTCATACACACGGCTCGGCTCATAGAGGAAGATCAGCGCGTCTTCCATATAATCCAGCAGCGTTTTCGGCTCATCGAAAACAAGGCTGATATATTTATCCAGATTGCCGATCATGACGCCCGCTTCCAGCGAGTCGATGTCGTCATAGATCTTTGCGCTCGCCTTTTCGTT
>JBJEQI010000296.1:4013-5609 GCA_051881675.1 Acutalibacteraceae bacterium | reverse complement strand
TCTCCTTAAACAGGCGCTCGCGCAGATTTCTCGAGGTGACGAACTTGCCCTCTCGGCCCGCGAACGGAGAATTATTTACCATAAAATTCATCGAAATCGTCGGCTCGTCGATCTTAACAAAATCGAGCGGCGCGGCGTCCTCGGGATCGCAGGCGGTTTCGCCGATGTTAATGTCGTCGATTCCCGAAACGGCAACCAGCTCGCCCGCGGGCGCCGAGTCGCTTTCGGTGCGGCGCAGCCCCTCAAAAGTATAGAGCCTCGAAATTTTAACATTCTGCCGCTTGCCGTCGGCATTGCAGAGGACGACGCGGTCGTTCACATGAACCACACCGCGCTCCACGCGGCCGATACC
Source organism: Acutalibacteraceae bacterium (assembly GCA_051881675.1). Classification (GTDB taxonomy): domain Bacteria; phylum Bacillota; class Clostridia; order Oscillospirales; family Acutalibacteraceae; genus CAKRRH01. The sequence continues at coordinate 5,257 of JBJEQI010000296.1, read as the reverse complement.
GATTCTGCCGACATATTCATCGTAATCAATATTGGAAAAAAGCAGTTGCAATTTGCCGTTCGGATCGTTAGCGGGCGCGGGAACCTCTTTGACGATCGTTTCCATCAGCGGGCGCAGATCACCCTCGCGCGCGTCTTTGTCAAAAGAAGCATAACCGTCCCTTCCCGAAGCGTAGACCACAGGGAATTCCAGCTGATCATCGTCCGCGCCGAGCTCGATGAACAGATCCAGCACCTCGTCGACAACCTCATCGGGGCGCGCTCCGGGGCGGTCGATCTTATTCAGCACGACGATCGGCTTTTTGCCGAGGCCGAGCGCCTTTTTCAAAACGAATCTCGTTTGCGGCATACATCCCTCAAAAGCGTCCACCAGCAGAACAACGCCGTCTACCATCAGCAGAATACGCTCCACCTCGCCGCCGAAATCGGCGTGACCGGGAGTATCGACAATATTGATCTTATAATCGCCGTAGCGCACACTGGTGTTTTTGGCAAGAATGGTGATTCCGCGCTCGCGCTCGAGATCGTTGGAATCCATCACGCGCTCCGCCACCTGCTCGTTTTCGCGGAATGTTCCGCTCTGCTTGAGCATTTCATCGACCAGCGTGGTCTTGCCGTGGTCGACGTGGGCGATAATGGCAACGTTTCGGATATTTTCGGTCTTTATCATGAAAAAAAGCTTCCTTTCAATCGGCGTCATTGCGTTTTTCGACGCAAGAATACATAATTATACAACTAATTATTATACTCAAATTCCGCTCGAATTGCAAGTAGTATGCGCACATTTTTGCAAAAATACGTCGCCTAAAATCGTTATGCGGCAAAATATCTGCAAAATTATGATTTTTTTCTAAATTTGAGTGATATTTATAACCAAATTTTTTCACAAATAATTTTCGCCTTGCAACCAACACTATATTTGCAAACGCAAAACAAATTAACGAAAAGGAGTGAAAACAAAATGGCAAAGTCAGCGATGGTACCGCAGGCCAGAGAGGCTATGGACCGTTTCAAGATGGAAGCTGCTTCTGAAGTAGGCGTTAACCTCAAGAACGGTTACAACGGCGATCTCACTTCCAAGCAGGCCGGTTCGGTAGGCGGTCAGATGGTTAAGAAGATGATCGAAGCTTATGAGAACTCGATGAAATAACCAACTGGGCATATAAATAACGCTTTGAAAGATGAAATTCTTTCAAAGCGTTACTTCTTGTTGCGGGGGCGCTCACCGCCCTACATATCCCGCCG
>JBJEQI010000296.1:0-3913 GCA_051881675.1 Acutalibacteraceae bacterium | reverse complement strand
ATGATCTCATACAGCAGCGCCGCGTCGTCCTTTTTGGTATATTCGCGCACATCGGTCACGCGCGCCTTAAACGGCCTGGAGCCGAATGTGATCTCGATCACATCGCCGACCTTTACATCATAAGATGCGCGCGCCGCTTTGCCGTTGATCATCACTCTGCCGCCGTCGCAGGCTTCGTTGGCAACGGTTCTGCGCTTGATAATGCGCGATACTTTCAAGAATTTATCCAATCTCATAGCGTCATCTCCCACGGATCATAATGAAACAAAATCTGCGCGTGTTGCCAAGGGGTCGATTCGAGCGACGCCGAAAGGGTCCCGCGGCGCAAACGCAACCAAAACAAAATCGGGTCGGATACAGAGATCCGGCCCGAGTAGCATTCAGCCAAATTATTTAACGGCGTTCTTGAAAGCCTGTCCGGCCTTAAAAGCGGGAACCTTAGTTGCCGGGATCTCGATCTTTTCCTTAGTTCTGGGGTTAAGACCGGTTCTTGCATTGCGGGTATGAACCTCGAATGTACCGAATCCGACAAGAGCGACCTTATCTCCAGCTTTCAGAGCTTCAACAACGGTGTCGACAACAGCCGCAACTGCCTTGTCGGCGTCTTTCTTAGAAATACCTGCTTTTTCTGCTACGGAATTAACCAGTTCTGTTTTGTTCATTTCAAATATCCTCCTGAATTTTGTATATTTAACGGAGATTCCGTTAAACTCTTAATTGTTTTTGAGCTTGATCTCGTCCCAGATTTTGTCCAGTTCGGCAAGCTCGGCGCTTTTTATGTCGATGCCGCGTTCGATGCAGACCTGCTCGACTGCCTTGAATCGGTCGATAAACTTATCAGTAGCGGAGTTCAGCGCCTGCTCGGAATCGATCTTCAGAAAACGGGAAACATTGACCGCCGAGAACAGCAGATCGCCGTATTCCTCAAAGATATGAGAGGGGCATCCGTCCTCGATCGCTTCTTCCAGCTCGGCAAGCTCTTCGCCGAGCTTCAGCAGCGGCTCATAAATATCCGGCCAGTCGAAATTGGCTTTTGCCGCCCGCTTTTGCACCTTTTCGGCACGAAGCAGCGCGGGGAACGCCTTGGGCACAGCCGTCAGCGTATCGGTAAAGGTCTTTTGCCCTTTTTCCTCCATCTTGATTCTGTCCCAGTTGTTCAGCACCTTCTCGGCGCTGTCCGCGACAGTATCTCCGAAAATATGCGGATGACGGAGTATCAGCTTTTTGCAGATGCCGTCCGCCACGTCGCCGAGATCAAAGCCGCCCGCTTCCTTTTCCATCTGGCTGTGAAAAACCACCTGGAGCAAAACATCTCCCAGCTCTTCACAAAGCGCGCGCTTATCGTCGGAATCGATCGCGTCGGCGACCTCATACGCCTCCTCCAGGAAGTTATTCCGAATGGAGTCGTGCGTCTGCTCCCTGTCCCACGGACAACCGTTTTCGCTTCTGAGCAGCTCCATGATCTTCACAAGGTCATCCACGTTATATTTGCTTTTATACTCAAACTCTGCCATTCGACATTCGACCTCACAAACGACTGTAATTTATTTTACCCCATAAACGGCTAATTTTCAAGTGATTTTAGCAATATTTTAATGGGGGGGCTGTTTTTTTGTGAAATATTAGAGAATTTTCGCTGTCAAAAATATGCAATATGCAGACAATCTTGGCGCGAAAACAATAACAATTATCGTTTTCAGGCGCGGCGGCGACCGTCATTCCCTTTCAAAAGCCGCCAGCACCGTGCGAAGAAGCGTGTCTTTCTGAAGTTCATTAACGCTTTTATAGCTCTCGGCGGCGCTGTCATCCGCACCGTCCGACAGATAGCGGAGCGACGCAAACGGCACAGAAAACTCGCTGCAAACCGAGGCGATCGCCGCCGTTTCCATATCGCAGCAATGACCGCCGAACTGATCTACGATCATTTGCCGCAGGCCCTCATCGGTCACAAAGCGGTCGCCCGTGACAAAGCGGCGGCGGACGATCTGATCGCTAACCTGCATGATGCGCTGCGTCAGCGCCTCGTCGGCAGTATAAACATATTCCTGATCGGGCTTCACACCGATCGGATAGCCGAGCGGCGTTAAGTCGAAATCATACTCGGTAAAGCTTTCGCCGACGACCAGCTGATGCTTGCAAACGCCGCTGACGGCGCCTGACAGCCCGAAATTGATCATGCAGTCGGGGCGCTCCTCGCAGATCAGCGCGGCGGTATAGGCGGCGGCGTTCACCTTGCCGACATTGCAAAGCACCGCCGTCACCGAAATGCCGTTTTCAAGAGAAAATTCGCAATATTTTCTGCCGTGCTTTTCATATTCTCTGCCGCCCGATTGCAGGCAATACGCCAGCACGGGGGCGAACTCATCCTCATCGGCGATCACAAAGCCGAGCTTTTTATAATCCATGTTTGCTACTTCCTTTAATTGATAAAAACAGCAGGGCAGGCGGTGCAGACACGCTTAACCCTGCTGTTTCGGATGCGATTTTTGAGCGTTTTCTAAACAGAAATCAGAGCTTTTTACCGCAGGAGGAGCAAAATACCGCGTCCGCCGCGTTTTTCGCGCCGCAGTCGGCGCAAACCGCTACCTTTTTCTGCGCCTCGATCTCCGCCTCATACTCCTCGATCTTCGCCTTTTTCTCGATGATGGCGGCTTTCAGCTGCGCCGCCTCCTCGGATACGGCGTCGTCGCTGTCGGCGATCGACTCAAAATACAGTCTGCCGAGCGTTTCAAAATCCTTAGACATCTGAGAATTGACCGACGCGATATTGAACTTCAGCTTCTGAACATTCAGCACTTCGCCTGTTTTCTTCGCAACGACATCAAACGCGTCCTTTGCCTTTACGGCGGTTTCTTCAATAATACCCATCCATACCAATCCTTTCAAGTTCCGATTTGAAAACCGTTATTACAGCGCGAACTGGGACTTTTGCCGACGCGCGCCGTTCACTATACTGATAATAACACAATCCCGCGGATTTTTCAACCGTTTTTGCGGTAAAAATCATAGATTGCCTGCTTGCGGCGTTTGATTTCGTCGAATCCGCTGATATATTCATACGGATATTTATAATTGAATATGCGCTGAATCTCGGAACGCCCCGTGTTCACGAGCTTGGTGGACGCGCCTGCGCCGCAGGCAAGAATCGACTGCATTTCCTCCATGATAAACACATTGTAAAGGCTTTCGTAGCCGCGCTGTGACCAGCCGATGTTCTCATTGTTCCCCGCCATGCGGCTCTGACGGTACATATAATAGGGGATATACCCGTTTTGCTCCAGCGCGCCGCGCGACATTCCGAGCATTTTGGATACCTCACCGCCGCGCGCGTCATACTGCGCCTGATTTTTATAAACAAGGCGGGAGGAGCGCTTGACAGACAGCGTATGAACGGTGATGCAGGCGGGAAACAGCGCGATAATATCGTTCACCGTGGAAGCGAAGGAATCCGGATTGTCGCCCGGCAGCCCCGCGATCAGGTCGGTGTTGATATTGTCAAAACCCGCCGCGACCGCCGCGTTGTACGCCTCGTAAAACTGCTCCGCCGTATGATTGCGGCGAATCTCCTTTAATACATCGTCGTTGAGCGTTTGCGGGTTGATGCTGATTCTCGTCGCTCCGCCCGCTTTGATCACCGCCAGCTTATCGGCGTCGATCGTATCGGGTCTGCCCGCCTCCACGGTATATTCGGGCACTGAGGACAGATCAAAGTTGCGCTCGACTGCTTTCATGATGCTGGCAAGCTCTGCGGCGCTGACCGCCGTGGGCGTTCCGCCGCCGATATAGACCGTTTGCAGGCGAAGACCGAGGTCGCGCACAATCGCGGCGGTATACTCGATCTCGCGGCAGAGGAGCTCCACATATTCGGGAATCAGCTTTGCCGATTTTGTCACGTCATGCGAGATAAACGAGC
>JBJEQI010000295.1:0-5727 GCA_051881675.1 Acutalibacteraceae bacterium | reverse complement strand
CGGCGGCGTTGTGCCCGACACGATCGAGGAGCTGACCCGCCTGCCCGGGGTTGGCAGGAAGACGGCGAACCTTATCGTCGGCGACGTCTACGGCAAGCCGTCGGTCGTCACCGACACCCACTTGATACGCATCTCCAACCGCATCGGCATCGCCGACTCCAAGGATCCCTTTAAGGTTGAAATGCAGCTGCGAAAGCTGCTTGACCCCACCGAGTCGGGCGATTTCTGCCACCGAATCGTCCATTTCGGCAGAGACGTCTGCAAAGCGCCGAACCCGAAATGCGACGTCTGCCCGATCAGCGATCTGTGCAAGGAATATGCCGCCTCGCATAAAGCAAAACGCGGCTGAAAATTCTCCGCATATTCCCAAAAATCCCCTAAAAAATCTTAAAAAATCCGTTTTGAGTCCGTTTTATTGGACAATCAACCCATTATAATATAATCAAACAAAGGAATTACAGCTTTGAAAGGATGTATTATAATGAAACTCAAAACACGGATTCAATTGCTCAAAACGGTCAGAAATCTTTCGGTCATCGCCGCGCTTGCGGGATTTTTATGCATGATCGGAACCGTCGGCGCGATGGACGCCGCCGTTTCGGATTTCGGCAGGCTGATGATTCAGCTCTGCCTGTCGCTCGGCGTATTCATCATGGCGGCGATCGTCGCAAAGCACTGCGACGATGAGCTTGATCTCGCCGTTCGCCGGCTGGTTCAATGCCGCCGCACAGTCGGGCAGTCAACTCGCCCGCAAAGCGGCGCGCTCACCGTCCGCCAGCGTCACAACATCGCATAGCTCATTAAGTCCACGCCGTCGGGAACCACCGACGGCTTTATCCGTCCGTCGCTGATCTCGATGATGCGGCTCGCCTGCGCCGCCACCGACATATCGTGGGTGATCAGAACAACGGTCCTGCCCTCACTGTTGAGGCTTTTCAGCAGCTTCATCACTGTTTTGCCCGATTCGCTGTCCAGATTCCCCGTCGGCTCGTCGGCGAGTATCACTTTCGGCTGCGCGATAATGGCGCGCGCCACGGCAACCCGCTGCTGCTGACCGCCCGACAGCTCATGCGGGCGGTGATTTATCCGCGCGGTCAGCCCCACCGTATCCAGTGCGCGCAGTGCCTTTTCCCGCCGCGTGATAAGACTTTCGCCCGCATAATACAGCGGAAGCATCACATTCTCCAGCGCGGTCATCGTCGGTATCAGGCAGAATTTCTGAAAGATAAATCCGAGCTTTCGGCTCCGTATGCGGTCGATCTCCGCCGCGCGCAATCTGGATACGTCTGCGCCGTCGAGCAAATATTTTCCGCCGTCCGCGCGGTCGAGCAGCCCGAGTATGTTCATCAGCGTCGACTTGCCCGAGCCGGACGCCCCGACCACGGCGGCAAAATCGCCCTTTTCCAGCTCCAGATTAATATCGGTCAGCGCGTTCACCCTCTCCGCGCCCGTTTGATATATTTTGCAGATATTTTCCAGTTTGATGATCGTTTCAGCCATATCGCTCCTCCTTTTTCACTTAGGTTTTGCGGTAATCCGCCGAAAATCCGTATAAAACAAAAAAGCCGCGCAGATCATCACCTGCGTCGGCTTATTTTTTGAGCAAAACCCGCAAAATGCGTTTGCTTTGCGGGTTGCTCGCCTTAAATCTTCAATTATTTTTGCAAATCCTTATTGCGAATTTCAAAATGCTTGATCTTGCCGCTGATTGTCTTCGGCAGTTCGGGAACAAACTCGATCACTCTGGGGTATTTATACGGCGCGGTATTTTGCTTCACAAAGTTCTGAATATCGCGTGCGAGCTCTTCCGACGGCTCATATCCCGCACTCAGAACGATCGTCGCCTTGACCAGCGCGCCGCGCTCACTGTCGGGAACGCCCGTCACCGCAACCTCCAGCACCGCGGGGTGGCGGATCACCACATTCTCCACCTCAAACGGACCGATGCGGTAGCCGCTCGACTTAATAACATCGTCAATGCGACTGACATACCAAATATAGCCGTCCTCATCCTCATAAGCGATATCGCCTGTGTGATAAACGCCCATGCGCCACGCGCGAATGCCCGCCTGCTCGTCCTTATCATAACCGATGCAAAGACCGTATTTATGCTCGTCGGTCGGTATAACGACGATCTCGCCGTGCTCGTTTTTATCGCAAAAGCTTCCGTCTGGCCGCATGATTCCGAGCTTGTAAAGCGGGCTGGGAGTTCCCAGCGACCCCGCTTTCGGAGAAGTTCCGACGAAATTGCCGATCAGCAGCGTAGTTTCCGTCTGACCGTAGCCTTCCATGATCTGAAGACCGGTTTTTTGCCGAAATTCATCCATGATCGCGGGATTCAGCGCCTCGCCCGCCGTGGTCACATAATGCAGCTTGGAAAAATCGTATTTTTCAAGGCCGCTCTTGACCAAAAAGCGATAGATCGTCGGCGGAGCGCAGAAGGTCGTGACATTATGATCGGCGACGACCTTCATCAGATCATCGGCGACAAAATGCTCAAAATCATAGACCATAACCGCCGAGCCGCAAAGCCACTGCCCGTAGATCTTGCCCCACGACGCCTTGCCCCAGCCGGTGTCGGCAACGGAAAGGTGAAGCCCGCCGTCTTCAACATTCTGCCAGTATTTTGCGGTGACGATGTGCGCCAGCGGATAGGAATAATTATGGATGACCGCCTTGGGGTATCCGGTCGTTCCCGAGGTGAAATACATCAAAAACGGGTCGGAGGTCTTGTTCTGAATACGGGCAAAATCCGCGCTTTCGGATTTCAGCCCCTCGTCCAGCCGCATAAATCCCTCGCGGTCGGCGCGCACATTAAACAGATATTTCAGCGTTTTGCATTTCTCTGCCGCCGCGCGCACGCGGTCGCAGATCGGCTCGTCGCCCGCACAGATGACTGACTTAATGTCGGCGGAATCAACGCGGTAAACGATATCGTCGACCGTCAGCATAAAGTTTGCGGGAATCAGTATCGCGCCGAGCTTATGAAGCGCCAAAATCGTGTACCAATACTCAAAATTGCGCTTGAGCATGACCATAACGCGGTCGCCTTTGGCAATGCCCTGTTTTTGCAGAAAATTCGCCGCGCGGCTCGACAGCTCGCTGATCTCACGAAAGGTAAACTCGCGCTCATTGCCCTCCACATCGCACCAAACCAGCGCTTTTTTGTTCGGCTCCTGCTCGGCAATCACATCCACAACGTCGTAAGCATAGTTGAAATTATCGGGGCAGTTCAGCGAAAATCCCGTTATAACGCCGTTTTGATCAAAAGTCTGTTCGGAGTATTTTTCATAAAGAGGTCTCATTCAATCATCTCCGCTATTCTTCAATGTAATTACCGAATTTTCGGAATCTTTCATACCGTTCGACGCTCAAGTTCGCTCTCGGAACGGCTGACAGCTCATCAAGATCCTCGACCAGGCACTTTTTAAGCTGCGAGCACATCTTTTTGAAATGGGCGAAGTCCTCGGGGATCACACGCTCGGCAACGCCGAAATCCAACATATCGTCGGCGGTGATATGCAGGCAATCCGCCGCGTCGGCAACCTTTTCGGAATCTTTCCAGATGATGCTTGCGCACCCCTCGGGAGAAATGACCGAATAGACCGAGTTTTCGAGCATATAAACGCGGTTCGCGCAGGCAAGCCCCAGCGCGCCTCCCGAGCCGCCCTCGCCGATAACAACGGTGATGATCGGGGTATTCAGACCCATCATCTCCATTAGATTTTCGGCGATAGCCTGACCCTGACCGCGCTCCTCCGCGTCGGCGCCGCAAAATGCGCCGAGCGTATCGACAAAGCAGATAACGGGACGCGAAAACTTCTCCGCCTGCTTCATCAGCCTGAGCGCCTTGCGGTATCCCTCAGGCTTCGGACAGCCGAAATTGCGCTTCATGCGGCTTTGCATATCGTGGCCCTTTTCAATGCCGATATAGGTGATCGGCGTTTTGTCTAAGTAGGCAATTCCCGCAACGATCGCGGCGTCGTCGCTGAAGCGGCGGTCGCCGTGAAGCTCGATTGTGTTATCAAACAGCTCGTTAATATAGGCAACTGCCGTCGGGCGGTCGCTCTTTCTCGCTGCTTTCAGTTTTTCATAGGCAGTCATCGCTTTGCCCTCCCGTCAGTAAATCTTATGCTGTTTGAGCAGCTCGGCTATGATCGTTTTCTGCTTTTCGCGCTTGACGATCTTATCCACAAAGCCGTGCACCAGCAAAAACTCGGATGTTTGGAAATTGGACGGCAGCTTTGACTTGGTCGTTTGCTCGATTACGCGCCTGCCCGCAAATCCGACAAGCGCCCTCGGCTCGGCAAGAATAATGTCGGCCTCCATGGCAAAACTGGCGGTGACGCCGCCCGTAGTCGGGTCGGTCAGCACGGCGATATAAAGATTTCCCGCATTCGAGTGCATCTTAACCGCGCCGCTGATTTTCGCCATCTGCATGAGCGAAAGAATACCCTCCTGCATACGCGCGCCGCCCGAAGCGGTGAATCCGATCACAGGCAGGGAATGCTCGGTAGCGTATTCAAAAGTGCGGGTGATGCGCTCGCCGACCGCACTGCCCATCGACGCCATAATAAAGCGCGAATCCATCACAAAAATGCAGCACTCTGTGCCGCCGATCTTGGCAGTTCCGCAGACGACAGCTTCCTTTTCGCCCGACGTCTCGGCGGCGGATTTCAGTTTATCCGCATATTTCGGAAACTCGAGAAAATCGTGGCTGGAAATATTGGAAAACATCTCGCAAAAGCTGTTTTTGTCGGTAATCATCTCAATGCGCTCGCGCGCCGACAGTCTGTAATGGTGCTCGCACTGCGGGCAGACCATTTGATTCGCCTGCACATCCGAAAGGCGCGACTCGGCGCCGCATTTCGGGCAGGTCAGCGTCGAATCGTCGGTTTTTCCGCCGAAGCCGAGCTTTTTCTTGACCGCAGAAAGAATATTATCCATGATCAAGCCTCACCTTCCTCTTTTTTGATGATTGCAAAGGAAAATTCTGCGGTTATGCAAAGCTTATCGCCGACATATCCACTGCCCTTTGCAAAGTAAAACGGTCCTCGGTTTTTCACGATCTCGCACTCGGTGCGAAACAGATCGCCCGGACGGACGGGATTCTTAAACCGCACCTTTTCCAGACCGGTATACAGCGGCGTAAATTCCTCGCCGTTCATCTTGTCCGCCAGCAGAACGCAGGTCGACTGCGCCAAAATCTCGCACTGAATCACGCCCGGAACAACGGGATTGCCCGGAAAATGGCCGTTTAGAAAAAACTCATCCCCGCGTATCAGCTTTTTGCCGATCGCTTTATTGTCAATAACCTCCGCCTCGTCGATAAGAAGCATATCGTCGCGGTGCGGCAGAATGTTTTTAATCTCTTCCTGAGTCATGTTCAACCACCCTTTCTCTTTGCCCGCAAAAGGAGCAGGGCAAAGACAAAATGCACTCCGAATTCGTCAGATCTTCTTAAAAGCAACGCAGGCATTGTGCCCGCCGAAGCCCAGCGAGGTGGACATGGCAAGCTCAATATCCGCCTGAACCGCCTTGTTCGGAGTATAGTTCAGATCGCACTCCTCATCCGGCTCATTGAGATTAATCGTCGGCGGGATGATGCCCGTATTGAGCGCCTTGATCGCGGCGATCGCCTCAACAGCGCCCGCCGCGCCGAGCAGATGACCTGTCATCGACTTCGTCGAGCTGATGTGAAGCTTATACGCGTCGTCGCCGAATGCG
>JBJEQI010000294.1:0-5741 GCA_051881675.1 Acutalibacteraceae bacterium | reverse complement strand
GGGAAAGATCAGCCGCGAGGAGTATCGGGAGGCGGTGAACGGCGCGGTCGCTTTTTTGAAAAAAGGCTCCGATGAAACGGTCAAAAGCCTGACGGCGGAGATGGAGCAGGCGGCAGAGGAGCTTCAGTTTGAAAAAGCCGCCAAGCTGCGCGATAAAATCACGGCGATCGGCAAGCTCGGCGAAAAGCAAAAGGTGGTTATGTCGCCCTATGAGTCGCAGGATATTATCGCGTTCGTCAAGGGCGAGCGGCATGCCTGCTTTGAGGTATTCGTCTTCCGCAAAAACCGCCTTGCCGACAGGGAGCATTTCTTTGTCGACTATCTCGCGGGAGAGGACGAGGCGCGGGCGCAGTTTATCGTCGGATATTATTCGATGAGGAGCGACATCCCGCCGCGTATCGTGGTGGACGGCGAGGTGGAAGACGAGGAAAACGTGACCCGATTTTTGCGCGAAAAGCGGCAGAAGAATGTGGTGATCACCACTGCCCAGCGTGGTGAGCAGCGCCGTTTGCTCGAGATGTGCCGCCAAAATGCCGCCGAGCGCATTGCGCAAAAGGAGGGCGCGCGGCTGCGCGATACCGCTGTTTTGGATGAGTTGAGAAGCCTGCTCGGGCTGAAACGCACGCCCGAATATATCGAGGCCTATGATATTTCCAACACCATGGGCGAAAACAATGTGGCGGGCATGATCGTGTTCCGCGGCGCAAAGCCGTATAAAAAGGCGTATAAGCGCTTTGCAATCAAGAGCTTCGAGGGGCAGGACGACTACCGTTCGATGCATGAGGTTCTCTCCCGCCGTATGCAGGAATATGAGCTTCATAAAGGCGATGACGCCGCCGAGGGCTTCGGCAAAATGCCCGATCTGATCTTGCTCGACGGCGGAGAGGGGCAGCTTGCCGCGGTTATGCCGATTCTGGAGCAATACGGCATGCAGGACAGAGTCTTCGGCATGGTCAAGGACGATCATCACCGCACCCGCGCGCTTGTCGGCAAAGACGGCGAGATCGCGATCAAGCCGACCCGCCCCGTTTTTCGCCTGATTACGCTGATTCAGGATGAGGTGCATCGCTTTGCGATCGGTTATCACCGCAAAAAAAGCGAAAAAGACAGCCTGAATATGCAGCTGACCGCGATCGAGGGAATCGGCAAGACCCGCGCGGCGGCGCTGCTGAAATCGTTTAAGAATATCAACGATATTGCCACCGCGTCGGTGGAGGAGCTGAGCGCCGTTCGGGGGATGAACAAATCCTGCGCGCAGAAAATCTATGATTATTACCATTAATTTTTGTGATAATTGTCAGATTTTTGCCGCCGTTTTCTGTGCAAAATACTCACAATACGCCTGAATTGCAAAAAAACAGTTGACAAACGGAGTGTTTTGTTGCAAAATATTAAGTATAGGTAATCGGCAAGTGCCGCCGATCGGCGTGACCGGATTGCCTGCGTTTCACCGTGAAAGGGTTTGTTGAATTGAGAGTAATTACCGGCACTGCCCGCGGCAGAAGACTTTTAACCCCGCAGGGGAGCGACGTCCGCCCGACGGTCGACAGGGTCAAAGAGGGTATTTTCAGCGCTCTGCAGTTCGACATCGAGGGCAGGCGCGTGCTCGATCTGTTCGCTGGTTCGGGCCAGCTCGGAATCGAAGCGCTCAGCCGCGGCGCCGCTCGTTGCACTTTTGTCGACAGTGCCAAGCCGTCGCTGGACTGTGTTTATGAGAATATTCGTGCGTGCGGCTTTGCCGAGCTGTCTGTCGTGAAACAGGCGGACAGCCTTGTTTTCCTGCAAACCTGCGCGGATGAGTTCGACATCGCGTTTCTCGACCCGCCCTATAAGCACGGCATCATCGAAAAGGCGCTGCCGCTGCTGGTGCCGCATATGTCGGATTACGGCGTCATCGTTTGCGAGCATGCGTCGGATGAGCCTCTGCCGTCGGGCGAGGGAAGTTTTCGCGCCGTTCGCGAATACCGCTACGGAAAGGTGCTCGTCACCGTATATAAAAAATCTCAAACCACTTGAAAGAGCTGATATATATGCCGAAAAGGATTGCTGTTTGCCCCGGCAGCTTTGACCCGATTACCATGGGTCATATTGACATCATCCGGCGCGCGAGCGCCGTGTTTGATCGCGTGATCGTCACTGTGATGACCAATACCGCCAAGGAGCCGACTTTTTCGGCGGAAGAACGGCTGGACATGATCAACCGCTCGATTGCGAACCTGCCCGGGAACATCGAGGCGGAGATCTTCGGCGGTCTTTTGGCAGACTATGTCAAGCAGAAAAACGCCTGCGCGATCGTTAAAGGACTGCGCGCCGTTTCCGATTTCGAATATGAGTTTCAGATGGCGCTGATCAACAAAAAGATCAATCCCGGCACCGAAACTTTGTTTTTCACCACCAGTGCCGAAAATATGTATTTAAGTTCATCGGTTGTGCGTTCGGTCGCAAGCGTCGGCGGGGATATCAGCCCGTTTGTGCCTGAGTGTATAATTGAAGATATAGAAAGAAAATTTTCCGCAAAATGTTAGGCGTATTAAACAAATGAAAGGATTGAAACAAAATGAGCATAGAAGATTTGCTTGATGAGATCGACGAGGTGCTGGATAAAGCATGGGGACTTCCGGGGGGTAAATCGGTCGTTGACGCTGAGAAAATGCGCGTGATCATCGACGATATTCGTCTGAATATGCCTCAGGAGTTAAAGCAGTCGAGAAGCATCGTTGCCGAAAAAGGCGATATTATCAATACGGCTAAGCGCGAGGCAGACGCGATCATCAAAAGCGCCGAGGACAGAGCCCGCGCGCTGGTCGCGCAGGAGGAGATCACCCGCGCCGCCCAGAGCAAGGCGGGGGAGATCATCAATGCCGCTCAGAGCAAGGCGCGCGATATGCGCCGTGCCGCTCAGGATTTTGTGGACGATCTGCTCAAGCGCACCGACGAGGGCGTGACTCAGAATCTTGCCGAGATCCGAAAGACCCGCGCTTCGCTTCGTCAGCAGCGCCCGTCTGTTCCGCCGGTGGATATTTCGAGCGAGGAATAATCGGCGAAACGTCAGCGCGATTATCCTAAAAAACTACATACTTTCAGCGCCGATCTATCCGCAGTGCGGTTTATGAGATGTGCGTGTTCCGCGGTCGTTTCGCGCGTATAGCGCGGTCGGGCGGTGGGGCAGCGAATCGGCAAACTGCGCGCTCGGCGGCTGAATTGTGAAACAGGCAAACACTTGTTCACACAAATTATTTAAGCAACCACTATATATAGTGGTTGCTTTTTTTGTTTATACAAGGCGGGAATATTTTATGCCGAAAAAATGAATTTTTGCCTTGCACATGGCTTGAAATGGTGGGGAATTAATAGTATAATTTAATCAAAATTAATAAAAAGTGGTGCCAAGTGGTGGATTTGAACATTATCTACAAGGTTTTGAACACCCCGAGCGCCTGACAATATCATCGAAAGGAGTGCACAGCAGATGCTTACAGGCCAGTTTCAGCATAATATGGACAAAAAAGGCCGCGTGTTTATTCCCGCCAAGCTTCGCGAAGAGCTGGGAACTAAGATCGTGCTGTGCAAGTCGCTCGATATTAAAAACTGTCTTTCGATCTATACGCTCGCCGAGTATCAGCGCATCCTCAACAAGATCAGCGAGAACAAAATTACCGTCCGCAGCCGATTCCAGCGTTACCTTTCCTCCTCAGCCGAGGTCGAATATGACGCGCAGGGAAGAGTCAACATTCCGCCTCTGCTGCGCGAGTTCGCCGAGCTCAGCGACGCCGACCCTGTGATGATCGTCGGTACGGCGGACAAGGTCGAGGTTTGGAGCAAGCCGCTTTGGGACGCTGAAAATGAGCAGATCAGCGCGGACGAGCTTCGCGAAATGCTCGATGAGGCAGACCTGTGACGGCGCCGGAATTTTCGCACGTCAGCGTGCTGCTGAAAGAAACGGTCGACGGGCTGAATGTTCGCCCGAACGGCATTTATGTCGACGGTACGGCGGGTGGCGGCGGTCATTCGTTTGAGATCGCATCGCGGATGAGCGGCGGCAGGCTGATCTGTCTTGACCGCGACCCCGACGCGGTGGCGGCGGCAGGGGAACGGCTGAAAGGATTTGACTTTGTATCGGTCGTTCGCTCAAGATTTTCAAAAATAGATGCGGTCCTCGACGATCTCGGCATTGATAAGATCGACGGACTGCTCCTCGATCTGGGCGTTTCATCCCACCAGTTCGACACCGCCGAGCGCGGTTTTTCCTATCACCGCGACGCGCCGCTGGATATGCGCATGAGCCGCGAGGGAGTCAGCGCGGCAGACATTGTTGCCACTTACAGCGAGCAAGCGCTGTGCGACATATTTGTGAAATATTCCGATGAAAAATTCGCGCCGAGAATTGCGCGGGAGATCGTCAAACAGCGCGAGATCGCGCCGATCGATACCACCTTGAAGCTGGCAGATCTGATCAGCGGATGTTATCCCGCTAAGTTCAAGCGCGACGGCAATCCGTCGAGAAAGGTGTTTCAGGCGCTGAGGATCGCGGTGAACGGCGAGCTGGACGAAGAGCGGACGGTCATTGAAAAAGGCTTTAAGCGCCTGAAATCAGGCGGCAGAATGTCGATCATTACTTTTCACTCGACCGAGGACAGGCTGGTCAAACAAAGCTTTAACGAGCTGTGCCGAGGGTGCACCTGCCCTCCTGATTTTCCGGTATGCGTTTGCGGCAAAACGCCGAAAGCGCGGCTGGTGAACAAAAAGCCGATCACGGCGAGCGAAACAGAGATCGAAAATAATCCGCGCGCAAGGAGTGCGAAGCTCCGAGTGCTGGAAAAATTGTAATTTAAGAAAGGGAAAAAGAGTATGCGGTACGATAACACAGCGTATGATTATAACAGTGTGAGGGCGTCGGCTCCCGCGCCGCGCGTCGCGCCGCAGAAAAAGGCGCAAATCCGCACCATTCCCGCAGCGCAGCCGAAAAGGCGCGCGGGGACCGCTCTGGTTACCAAACTGGCGGTGTGCGCGGTTGTGATATTTATGGTCTGCTTCAATATCTATACCAGAGTTGAGATCAGCGACACCCAGCGCGAGATCGACAAGGCGGTTTCTCAGCTCGAAGAGCTGGACAGCGAAAAGACCGTTCTCGAGATGAAAATGGAGAGCATCGTTTCCTATACCAACTTAGAGCAGGAAGCACAGCGGCTCGGTATGCAGAAGAAGACGAAACAGCAGATTCACTATTTTGACTCGTCGTCGTCCGACCGCGCCGAGATCGTCGGCTGATCGCCGGCAGCGCAAAATCGGTAATAGAAACAGGATACAGATAATAGAATCTATAAACGAGGGTTGTTTTTCGGCTCTCGTTTTTGCCGAATTTATCACACGGTCGGAATTTTCGACGACTGCGTCGGTAAAATGATGATTTTTGAAAGGAAGAGTGTTCTTTGGACAGAATGACGCCGCAGGAAGGGCACATGACAGACAGCGGGGAAACAGCGCACGGCGCCGCTCCTCGTCAATCGGCTCAGCCGCGCCGCGGCATCCCGCGGACTGTATGGTTTCGCGGGCTAGTCGTGATCATGGCACTGATCTTATTGGGATTCGGTACAACCTCTTTCCGTCTTGGCTATATTATGCTCGCCGAAGCGGACGGACTCCGTGAAAAGGCGGAGAATCAGCAGCTGCGCGATGTCGTCACGACGGCGGGCAGGGGCAAGATATACGACTGCAATATGAACGTTTTGGCGCAAAGCTCG
>JBJEQI010000293.1:0-5799 GCA_051881675.1 Acutalibacteraceae bacterium | reverse complement strand
CGGATTTTGTAAAAGACGATGAATAAAACGGCGGGGGATGAAATTTGTTTTTGTATTCAATAGGATTTATAGGATGCGGCTTGCCCGCACGGCGTCAGTCCAGCCCGAAGTTGTGAATACTGCCCGCGCGGTCGCGCCAATTTTCTTTAACCTTGACCCAAAGCTTGAGGTTCACCCGACAGCCGAAGAATCTTTCCAGATCGCGGCGGGCGGCGGAGCCTGTCCGCTTGAGCATTTCGCCGCCCTTGCCGATCACAATGCCCTTGTGGCTTTGCTTTTCGCAATAGATCGAGGCGAAAATATCCACGACGCCGTCGTCCCGCTCGGTGAATTTTTCAATATCCACCGCCAGTCCGTGCGGCACCTCCTTATCCAGCGCGCGAAGCAGTTTTTCGCGGATCATTTCCGCGGCAAGCAGGCGCTCGGGCTGATCGGTGAACGCGTCGTCGTCGAAAAAATGCGGCGACGGTACGGCAAATCGCTCCAATTCTTTGATCAAAATATCCACGCCGGTGTTGTCCTTGGCGCTCAGCGGCACGATCGCGGAAAAATCAAACAGCTTCGAATATTCGTCGATCACGCCGAGCAACGATTCCTTGGCGGTGACCAGATCGATCTTGTTGATCGCGAGCACCGCGGGGATATTTCGCTTGGAAAAGCGCTCGATCAGCTCCCTTTCCGCGGGAGCGATCTTCTGATCGGCCTCGACCGTCAGCACACAGCAGTCCACGTCCGCCATGCCGTCCGAAACGGCTTTGACCATGCTCTCGCCCAGCGCGTTATGCGGCTTGTGAAGCCCCGGCGTGTCGATAAACACCAGCTGGCAGTCGCCTTTGGTCACGATTCCCGTGATCTTGGTGCGGGTGGTCTGCGGCTTGTCGGAGACGATCGCGATCTTTTCGCCGACAATGCGGTTTAATATGGACGATTTTCCCACATTCGGCCGCCCGACAATGGCGATAAACGCCGAAGTTGTGGTCGGCGCGCCGCCGACAAGGGTAGTTGCTTTGCTCATAAGTAGTTATTCCAGCGGAATATCTCTGGACTGGCCGACCAGAGTCATTACCGTTTCTTCCTTTTCGCGCATAATGGCGGCGGGCAGACCGCCGTTGACATGATCGTAGCCCAGCAGATGCAGCATCGAATGGGTGGTTAGATACCCCAGCTCGCGGGTGAGCGGATGATCGAACTTGACCGACTGCCGCACCGCGCGCTCCACCGAGATCACGATGTCTCCGAGCATACGGTTGCCGTTTTCGGGGTTGACGGGATAATCGCCGTTTTCACCCAAGGGGAAGGATAAAACGTCGGTCGGCTGATCGATTCCCCGCTGCTGAGAATTGATCTCGGTAATCGTTTTGTCATCGGTAAAGAGGATGTTGACCTCTGCCGACGGCTCAAAATTCTCCATTTTCAGCACAGCCGTGCAGCACCTGCGCAGCAAAAGACGGATACCCGTTGGGATTTTTACGGATTTTTGCCTGTTTTCGATAATTACTTTAACTTTACCCATTTTTGTCAGTCCTTTCCGATATATTTCTGTGCATTCTCCGCGCCGAACGGCCGCGGGAGAAATGCTGATTTCCGTTTTTAGGAGGCTTCGGATGAAGTCTCATGCCGCCCCTCTTGTCAGTGGCGCTAACGGGCGTTTCGCCCTGCGGCGGGTGATGATGCCCCATGCCCCGAGGAGTCGGATTTGCGGCGGGCGCGCAGTTTTGCCTGCTCGGACTTTTCATACGCTTTGACGATGGATTGAACCAGCCTGTGCCGAACCACGTCCTTTTCCGACAGGCGGACGATTCCGATGTCGTCCACATTCTTCAAAACGCCGACGGCGTCGCCCAGCCCGCCCGACCTGCCGTCGGGCAGATCGACCTGGGTCAGGTCGCCCGTGACGATCATTTTGGAATTAAACCCGAGGCGGGTCAAAAACATCTTCATCTGCTCGCGGGTGGTGTTTTGCGCCTCGTCGAGGATGATGAAGCTGTCGTCCAGCGTCCGCCCGCGCATATAGGCGAGCGGCGCGACCTCGATCACGCCCTTTTCGTGCAGGCGGCTGAACGTTTCCGCCCCGAGCATATCGAACAGCGCGTCATACAGCGGGCGCAGATAAGGGTCGATCTTCTGCTGAAGATCACCCGGCAGAAAGCCGAGCTTTTCGCCCGCTTCCACGGCGGGGCGGGTCAATATAATTCGTGAAACCTTCTTTTCCTTAAAGGCGCGGACCGCCGCCGCAACGGCGAGATAGGTTTTTCCCGTTCCCGCAGGGCCGATTCCGAAAACGATGGTGTTGGAGCGGATGGCCTCGATGTATTTTTTCTGCCCGAGTGTTTTCGCCTTAACGGGCTTGCCCGACAGCGTTACGCAAACGCAGTCGTCGCCCGCGAGCGCCTCGACGCCCGCGTCCTCGCCGTCGGACACCAGCGAGATCACATAGTCGATGCTCTGCTTTGTGATCGGCTCATTTTTGCCGATCAGCACCAAAAGCGAGCGAATGGCCCGCACGGCGGACTGCACGCGGCTCTCCTCGCCGCTGATCTTCAGCACCCCGTCGCGGTAAAGGGCGGAGACGTCGTATCTCCGCTCGATCTCGCGGATATTTTCATCGTAGTCGCCGAACAGCAAACTGACGTTTTCAACATTGCTCAAATCAATCGGACAAACTGCCATGAAAACAAAGACTCCTTTTCAAATATCCTCGCCGCCGGGCGAATTTTGCCAAATTACGGACATAATACATTATACATAAAACATTATAACATATTATTTCGGTTTTGTCATCCATTTATTAAAATTTTTTTAGGCGCGGCGATGTCTTCCCGACATAAAAAATCCGCGGTCAGCGTCACGCCGTTTTTGTCGGCGGTGAATGTCGACGAGAGTTTGGATTTTTTGATTTTTCCGAGCTGTTTTTCCGCCAGTTCGTTCATTTGCTGCTCCGCGGCGGCACGGGCGGCGGCCTCGTCGATTTTGACGGCAAATTTCCGCCTGTCGATAAAGGTTGCCTTGTGTATTTTCAGCGGAAGCCGCCGCCCGTTAACGCAGGGGACGACCGTTTCGCGGCGGATCGAGCAAGGACCCTTCACCTCGCCGAAAAACAGCGGAATTTCCGCGCCGAACAGGTCGACCACACAGCGGGTATAAGGGTCGGAAATGTCCTCATACCGCGTTTGCCGATAAGGCACGCTCACGCTCAGCCGCCGCACCGTTTCGGCGATGACCGAGGCGCGCGCCTCGCAGTAAATAATGCTTCCGTCTTTATTCTCCATCGTGCCCGACACCAGCAGATCGCCCGCCGCGACCGCCTCGCCCACCCGCACGGCGGGAACGCCGTAGTACGCCTGTATGCTGACGATCGTGCCGCCCCGCGCGGCGACGATGTTTGCGGGGTAGGAGGTCTTGTTTTCCATCTGCCGCTCGTCGGTTTCGCGGATGTCCACATCGGCAAAACAGCCGTTGACGTTCACCGCGCACCACGAAAGCGCGGGCATATTGATCAGCAGCTGCTGTTCGGCGGCGGACGCGTCTATGTTTTTTGCAAAGCACCCCTCGTATACGCCGACCTTTTTCAGCTGTCGGAGGATATCCTTTTCGCTCACCTTGTCGCATCCGCTGATGTTGACGTTCCAGACGACGCTCGACAGCAGATGCAGTATCACGAAAAAGCAGACCGCTCCCGCAGGGATGCCGAAGCGGTGCCGGTATTTGGCGAAAACGCACATCAGCCCGCGCCGCGAGCGGATATTCACCCGTGTTTTCGCGGCAAAGGCGAGCGGACGGATTTTTTTGTAATCGGCGCAGGACATTTTGCCGAAAAGGGTATTGTTCTTGATCGAGGAACCCCAAATCGCGATGCCGCGGGCGGAGCAGAGATTGAAAAATCGCTCGGGGAAGCCGCCCCTTGCCTGAAACAGCACATAGCCGCGCACCCAGCGGTAAAACAGTATCATGAACATAATCCGCACCCCCTGACTATTGATCGGAAAACTCCAGACTGTGGATTTTCCCCGTGATCTGCGTACCCTGCGGGCTCATCGAAACGATGCCGAGCGATGAACCGATCAGCCGCAGCGAGCCTGTTTGAATATTCAGCCGAATCTCGTTTTCGGTATATTCGATCACACTGCTGCGCCCGTCGATCAGCACCTCGCGGTTGGAATTCAGCTCGATATGCACCCCGCCTGTCAGCAGTCCCTGCGGCAGTTCGGCTGTCTCGCCGATTCGCTCGAGCAGCCGCCCCGCTTTTCCGACTCGTCGCTTGCTTTTTGCCGATTTTGACATAAACGCCCCCCTTTTTTGGCTCAAATCTTCGATTTGACGGTGGATTCATTCGCCAACCGATTCATAACAAAATATGTTGCGAAATATATTTTTATAACGTCGGATTCGGGGGGCTTTGACCGTGAAATCGGCGGAATGAATGATGATCGGCGGGCGGTAGAAGTGACGGCTTTTTCAACGGCTTTTTCACAAAAGGCTTTTTTATCAAAAAAACGGATAGGTGCGCCGTCGGCAAGCATATCGGCAAAAAGCGCCGCCGTGTCAAAGGCGGAGCGATCGGCAAACGCTTCCCCGACAGCGGCGAAAACGGCTGTCCGTGCGCTGATCGCCGCGGCGGTATTTTTGATCGGCTTTGCGGCGGTGTTTGCCTGCGGCGACGCGGTGAAATCGGGAATCTCCGCAGGAATCGAGCTTTGCCTCGGAGTGCTGGTGCCGTCGCTGTTTTTGCCGCTGGTGCTGTGCGCGTTTTTGCAATGCTCGGGCGCCGCCGCATGGTTCGGCAGGGCGCTGACGCGGCTGCCGTTTCAGTTTTTCCGCCGCGAGGGAATGAGCCTTTGCATATTTATGATCAGCCTGATCTCGGGCTATCCCGCGGGGGCGTTCCTTAGCCGCGCTATGTATGACGCGGGAGAGATCGACCGCGAAACCGCGCGCCGCTTGCCGCTGTGCTGTGTTTGCGCGGGGCCGGCGTTTATCGTGATCGGTGTCGGCGAGGGCTTGCTTTCGTCGCGCCGCCTCGGGTTGATTCTGCTCGGCGTTCACGCCGCGGCGGCTGTGGCGCTGTATCTTGCGCTGTTTGCGCGGCGGCGGTATCGCGGCGGGGAGAGCGATATTCGGCGCAAAGCCGCCCGCGCACCCTCCTCGCATAAGGGCAAAGCCGCGCCCATGCCCCGCTCCCTGCCGCCGATCGGCATTGTCGGCGGCACGGTTCGGGCGGTGCGCTCCGCCTGCTCCTCCATACTCACGATCTGCGCATATACCGTGATATTCTCCGCCCTCACTGCCGTGGCGGGCGCGCTCGGCGGTGCCGATTTCGGCAGAATCTTTGCGGCGTTCGGCGAGGTGACCAATGCCTGTATCGGGCTGTGCAAAACAGGCAACCTGCCGCTTATCGCCGCCGCGCTCGGCTTTGCGGGGATGTCGGTCGTCGCGCAGGTCTGCGCGGCGATGGGCGATCTGGCAAGCCTGCCGAAAACATTGCTGTTTCGCGTGATTAATGCCGCGTTGTCCTATGCGATCTGCGCCGCGGTTTCGGCGGTGATACCGCAGGGCGGCGTACAAACAGCGGCGGTGGCAGCGGCACACGGCGGCGGCGCGGCATTTTATGCGAGCGCGGATACTATGGCGCTGTCCGCCGTGCTGATTCTTTCGGCGGTTTTGCTGACGGCTTCCATGTATTTCCCGCAAAACCGACGTATAGCCGATTTTTTCTGATATCGACAATTTATGGGTAGATTTTTGATCGGGGATGTGCTATAATAACGGCATAAGCGGTTATTCTGCATGACCGAATGAAAG
>JBJEQI010000292.1:0-5815 GCA_051881675.1 Acutalibacteraceae bacterium | reverse complement strand
TGGCAGGCGGTGATAATCTCATTCTCCGTTTGCGTGTTTTCCAAAATATCACCCGTCTTTCGGTTATAAATAAAAAATCCGCCCGCGGGAATACTCCTGCGGGCAGCTGCAAGCGTTTTGGTCAAGCGTCAGATCTTAGCGGCATATGTAAATACTTCCGCGGGGACTTCGCTTTCGTCGCATGACAGGGTAAAGGTGAAACGGACCTTTGACTCCTCGGCGAGAGCGGAAACTCTGCTGAAGAAATCAGCCGCATCGTGAACGTCACCGCCGATGATTTTCAGCGTAGCGTCGCCGAAAATGTCGGTAACATCATAGTTGGTGGCGCAGATTCCGCAGAGGAATCCGTAATAGGTGTCTGCGTTGTTGACGCCGTATTCCTCAGCGTCTATAAGGCGAACAGCGGAGGTAATGTCGAATTTGAGCATGTTGCCCTTTTCGATGCAGACAACATTGCCCTTGGATGCCTGCGCGGCGCTGTTTACAGTTTCGATAAGGTGCTTTGTTTTTCCGGAACCTTTTTTGCCGATAATGAGAGAAATCATGGGATACATCTCCGATCAATTTTATTTAATCCGACCGAGCGGTCGGTATTAGCCGAGGGGATTCGGATAAGCGGCGTTCTCCGCCGCCTATCGCTTGTATGACT
Source organism: Acutalibacteraceae bacterium (assembly GCA_051881675.1). GTDB lineage: Bacteria > Bacillota > Clostridia > Oscillospirales > Acutalibacteraceae > CAKRRH01. Next base: position 5,166 of record JBJEQI010000292.1, on the reverse strand, counting down.
TATGGGTTTATGCCGCGCTGATTATTTCAGGCGCTCCTGCAAAGCGGCGGTCATATCCTCATAGCCGGGTTTGCCGAGCAGGGCGAACATATTCTTCTTATAGCTTTCAACGCCGGGCTGGTTGAACGGATTGACACCGAGCATATAACCCGAGATCGCGCAGGCTTTCTCGAAGAAATAGATCAGATAGCCCAGCTCATATTCGTTCGCCTTGTCGATCTCGACAACGAAATTGGCAACGCCGCCGTCGGTATGCGCGAGAACGGTGCCCTCGAACGCTTTTTCGTTGACATAAGACATCGTCTTGCCTGCGAGGAAGTTGAGCCCGTCGCCGTCGTCCTCTTCCTTTTCAATGACGATCTCTTTTTCCGCCTGCTTGATCGAAACAACGGTTTCAAACATACAGCGGGTGCCGTCCTGAATGAACTGACCCATTGAGTGAAGGTCGGTCGAGAAGATGACGGAATCGGGGAGAATACCCTTGTTATCCTTGCCCTCGCTCTCGCCGTAGAGCTGCTTGAACCACTCGTTCATCATGGTAAAGCGCGGCTCATAGGAAACAAGAAGCTCAACGGTTTTGCCGCGGCGAAGCATGATCTGGCGCGAAGCGGCATATTTATAACAGTCGTTGTTATCGATGTCGGGATCGCTGAAAGCGGTTCTGGCGTCGGCGGCGCCCTTCATCAGCGCGTCGATGTCGCAGCCCGCAACGGCGATGGGAAGCAGACCGACTGCGGTAAGAACCGAGAAACGGCCTCCGACGTCGTCGGGGACGACAAAGGACTCATACCCCTCGGCGTCGGCAAGCTCTTTCAGTGTGCCGCGCGCCTTGTCGGTGGTGCAGTAAATGCGCTCTCTTGCGCCCTCTTTGCCGTATTTTTCCTCCAGGTATTTGCGGAAAATGCGGAAAGCGATCGCAGGCTCGGTCGTGGTGCCCGATTTCGAGATGATGTTGACCGAAACGTTTTTGCCCTCGCAAAGCTCCAGAACTTCGGCAAGGTGGGTGGACGAAATGCTGTTGCCGACATAGTAGATGTCGGGGGTGTTCTTCTTTTTATTGTTATAAAGAGGAGATTTCACAAATTCGATCGCCGTACGCGCGCCGAGGTAGGAGCCGCCGATGCCGATAACGATCAGAACATCGGAATCGGAAATGATCTTCTCAGCGCTCTTTTTGATGCGGGCGAACTCGTCTTTATCGTAATCGACGGGGAGATCGATCCAGCCGAGAAAATCGTTGCCGGGGCCTTGGCGGGACTCGAGCAGCTCGTGAGCCGCTTTAACCTGAGGTTTGATAGCGTCATATTCATGCTGTGCAATGAACGGCGCGGCGTATTTGGTTTCAAATTTAACTGACATTGGGGAATCCTCCGATAACTATAGTGCTTGAAAATAAGCGTAATGCTTTATGCTTATATTCTACTATATTCTTGCCCTATTTTCAAGCAAAATCGTTATTTATTCAAAAAATATTTGCAATTTTTGCGCAAATGTTTTAGAATATGTATAGAAAACAGATTGAAAGCGATATGTTACAGTTTATCGCGCGAAGCGGTTTTGCGCCGCGGGAAACAAGGAAAGGGGAACACGGGGCGTATGCGAGCCGCATTTTTCACACTCGGATGCAAGGTGAATCAGTACGAAACCGAGCTGATGATCGAGGATCTGACTGCTAACGGCTATGAGATCGTGGATGAGGATTCGTCGCCCGATGTGTTTATTATCAATTCCTGCACCGTCACCGCGGAATCCGACCGCAAAACGCGGCAGATGGTGAATAAATACCGCCGAAAACTGCCGCACGCCGTTATTGTGCTTACAGGGTGCGTGCCGCAGGCGTTCCCCGATGACGCCGAAAGGATGACGGCGGCGGATATTGTTCTCGGAAACGCGTCGAACAGCTCGCTGTGCGAGCGGCTGCGGGAGTATTTCATCAGCGGCGAGCGGATCGTCAGCATCGCGCCGCACGATAAAAAGGATGTCGCGGCGAAGGTGAGCAGCTTTCGTGCGCGGACAAAGGCGTTCGTCAAAATCGAGGACGGCTGCGACCGCTTTTGCTCCTACTGCATCATCCCCTATGCCAGGGGCAGGGTCCGCTCGAAGCCGATTGAGGATATTCGGCAGGAGATCCGGGCGCTGAGCCGTGCAGGATATAAAGAGGCTGTGCTGATCGGGATTAACCTTTCGGCATACGGCAAGGAAAGCGGGCTTTGCCTTGCCGACGCGGTCGAGGCGGCGAGCAGCGCCGCGCCCGAAATGCGGATTCGCCTCGGGTCGATGGAGCCCGATCAGTTCAACGATGAAATGATCGCGCGGCTGGCGAGAGTCAAGAATCTTTGCCCGCAGTTTCACCTGTCGCTTCAGTCGGGGTGCGACGCAACGCTTGCCCGCATGAACCGTCATTATGACACGGCGTTTTACCGAGAACTTGTTCATAAACTGCGGATGAGCTTTGACAATGCTTCGATCACGACCGATATTATGGTCGGCTTTGCGGGTGAAACCGAGCAGGATCACGCCGATTCCGTCGCTTTTTTGAAGGAAATCGGCTTTGCGCGGAGCCATGTATTCGCGTATTCACGCAGGCGCGGCACTGCCGCCGATAAATTCGGCGATCAAGTCGAGAGCCGTGTCAAGCGCGCCCGCTCGAAAGAGATGATCGCGGCGGCAGAGGAATGCTCCGAGCGGTTTACCCGTTCTCAGCTCGGGAAAAGCTATCCTGTTTTGGTGGAAAACAGGCTGAAAAACGGCTGTTACGAGGGGTACACGCCCAATTATACAAAGGTGTATCTGAAAACCGACGAGGACGTCGGCGGGCGTGTTGTTAATGTAAAATTAATCTCGCTGATGAACGGCGCAAACGGTGACGGTGCGCTGGGCGAGATTGATGAATAAATATTTTTAGGGAGGCTGAACACTTATGCAGGTATTCAGTATTGATTCAATTCCGGGCAGAACCTATGTCCCCGTTGCGCTGGTCGAGGGCGGCATGGTGCAGTCAAAGCACATCGGCAAGGACATCGGCGCCTCTTTTAAGACTCTTGTCGGCGGCGAGCTGAAAGGCTATACCGAAATGATGCAGGAGGCGCGCGCCGTGGCGACACAGCGCATGGTCGACCATGCGGCTTCTTTCGGCGCGGACGCGATCATCGGCGTGCGGTATTCATCGGCGGCGATCGTTCAGGGTGCGGCTGAGGTCATGGCATACGGTACGGCGATCAAGTTCACCGACGGTCAATAAAGCATGTTGATCTTTCGGCGCAGGGGGAATCTTGCCTTCTGCGCCGATTTTTTTGCGGTGATCGCGGTGGAAAACGGGCGGTTTTGCGCGGCTGTCCCTTTCGCGTTTTGTCGGTATTGCACATAAGTTTGGTTAGCGGGTGCTAACTAATGGTGAGAAATGCCGAAATTGCCGAATCGGGCGTTATTTTGTAAAAAAAGAGTTGACTTTACGGGCGGAAACGTGTAATATATTACATGGGTTAGCTAAAGCTAACTTAGCTGACCCGCTCCTCTCACGGCGGGTCGGAAAATGCAAATTATATGGACAGAACCGAAGGGATACTACATGATGCCGCTTACACTCGCAGCCGTTGGGGAAGAGAATACCATATTAAAAGTCGGAGGGCGCCCCGAAACGCGCAAACATTTGGAGAATCTCGGATTTGTCGCGGGCGGCAGTGTGACCGTTATTACCACGCTCGGCGGCAACGTTATTGTCAATGTAAAGGAGTCGCGCGTGGCGATCAGCCGCGAAATGGCGCAGAAAATTATGATCTGACGCGCTTTTCACCGCAGAGCGCTAAAAGTGAAATTTTTGGCAAGGAGATGAGACGATGAAAACACTCAGAGAGGTAAAGGTCGGCGGGAATGCCCGGGTTGTCAAGCTGCACGGCGAGGGCGCCGTTAAGCGCAGAATCATGGATATGGGCATCACCAAGGGAGTCGAGATCAGCGTGCGCAAGGTCGCTCCGCTCGGCGATCCGATCGAGGTCACGGTGCGCGGATATGAGCTTTCGCTCAGAAAAGCCGACGCCGAAATGATCGAGGTGGAATAAGGTCTGCATAAGGGCTTTCGGGGAGAATTCCCCGCCTTTTTTCAGAATTTGAGTTAGTTTAGGCTAACTCGGTGTAAGTCAAGCAAAGGAGAGATCATCATGAGCATAAGAATCGCGCTCGCGGGTAACCCGAACTGCGGAAAAACAACGCTTTTCAACGCGCTGACAGGCTCAAACCAGTTTGTCGGAAACTGGCCGGGCGTCACGGTTGAAAAGAAAGAGGGCAAGCTGAAAAAACACAGCGACGTCGTGATAACCGACCTGCCGGGCATTTATTCGCTCTCGCCCTATACGCTGGAGGAGGTCGTCGCCAGAAACTATCTGATCGGCGAGCGCCCCGACGCTATACTGAACATCATCGACGGAACGAACCTCGAGCGCAATCTGTATCTGACGACACAGCTGACCGAGCTCGGAATTCCCGTTGTCGTTGCCATTAATATGATGGACGTGGTCGAGAAAAACGGCGACAAGATCAATATTGCGGAGCTGTCCCGCGCGCTCGGGTGCAAGGTCGTCGAGATTTCGGCGCTGAAAAACACGGGCATTACCGAGGCGGCGGAGGCGGCGATCACCGCTGCCGAGAGCGGCAAAACCGTTCCCATGCACACCTTTTCGGGCGCGGTCGAGCATGCGCTTGCGCATATCGAGGAGGCGGCGGTGCACAGTATGCCCGCCGAGCAGCAGCGCTGGTATGCGATCAAGATTTTCGAGCGCGATGAAAAGGTCATGGAGCAGATGAAGCTTGAGCCGGCTGTTGCCGCACATATCGAGGAGGACATTGCCGCCGCCGAGGAGGAGTGCGATGATGATTCCGAAAGCATCATCACCAATGAGCGGTATGTGTATATCGCCTCGATCATGAAGGGCTGCTATAAGAAGAAACAGGCGGGCAAGCTGACCGTTTCCGATAAGATCGACAAGGTCGTGACCAACCGCTTTGCCGCGCTGCCGATCTTTGCGGCGGTGATGTTCATCGTCTATTTCATTTCCGTCACCACCGTCGGTACCTATGCAACCGACTGGGCCAACGACGGCGTTTTCGGCGACGGCTGGCACCTGTTCGGTATCGGCTCGGCGGCTTACGAAAAAGCGGCGGAGGAATATG
>JBJEQI010000291.1:0-5826 GCA_051881675.1 Acutalibacteraceae bacterium | reverse complement strand
GGCTTTGCGGAGACGGACAACGAGGAAATTCTCGGCGCGCGCAAGACCTTCACCGAACTGCGCGCAAAATTCAAGGCGGAGCTGGAGCCTGAGGCGAAAAAAGTGCTCGAAGCGGGCGGTCTGTTCATCATCGGCACCGAGCGCCACGAATCCCGCCGTATCGACAATCAGCTGCGCGGCCGCGCGGGCCGTCAGGGCGACGTGGGCAACAGCCGCTTTTATGTTTCGCTGGAAGACGACCTGATGCGTCTGTTCGGCGGCGAGCGCATCTATCGTATGCTGGAAACGCTCAAGATCGACGATAATGTGCCGCTTGATATGAAAATGCTGTCCAAAACCATCGAGAGCGCGCAGCAGAAGATCGAGCTGCGCAACTTCACCCAGCGCAAAAACGTGCTGGACTACGACGACGTCATGAATGTTCAGCGAACGATCATCTATCAGGAGCGCAATAAGGTTCTCGACGGCGACGATCTGAAAGATACCGTGCAGAAAATGGTTTCCGACTGTATCCGCCTCATCTGCTCGCAGTACTTAAACGGTCAGTCCGCCGACGATTTCAACTTCGACGGTCTTATCTCCAACTTTTCAACCTGGCTGCCCGAGGCGGTCGAGATCATCAATCAGCAAAAGAGCGATATGAACTCCGTCAGCCTTGAATCTGTTTACGACGCGGTCAACGAAGCCGCTCTCGCCCGCTATGAAGAGCGCGAAGCGGATATTGGCTCGGATCTGATGCGCGAGGTCGAGCGCATGATTTTGCTCCGCTCGGTCGATACGCACTGGATGGAGCATATCGATGCCATGGAGGAGCTGCGAAACGGCATTCGCCTGCGTGCTTACGGTCAGCATGACCCGGTTGTTGAATACCGCAACGAGGGATATGATATGTTCAGCGAGATGAACGAATCGATCCGCGAAGAAACCGCCAAACGCATCTTGAACGTCCATGTTCAGCGCGAAGAAGACGTTAAGCGCGAGCAGGTCGCCAAGGTTACGGGCGAATCGGGCGGCGACGACGGCACGGTGAAAAAACAGCCCGTTAAGGTCGGCAAAAAGGTCGGCAGAAACGACCCCTGCCCCTGCGGAAGCGGCAAAAAATATAAGAAATGCTGCGGTCGTGACGACTAAGCGGCGGTAGCGGCAAAGTTGCGGTAATGGCTAAGCTACATTAGCAATAAAGCCGCAAAAGCAACTACGCCACAGCAACGCAAATATACTGCAACAACGCAAAGCGGCGCTTGCCTGTTTGGGCAAGCCGCCGTTTTTTCATTTGTTCATGCAAACCAAAAATACTCCCTCCCACACAAGTGGGAGGGAGTATTCAGCATACGATTATGCGCCAATTTCAGCGGCAAACTGCCGATCGGGAATTATACACCCGCAAGCTGTTTGCGCAGCTTCAGCACATCGGAAGCATCCACTCTGCCGTCGCCGTTCATATCCGCATTGGCAAGGTTGATCGCTGTCGCGTCGCCCGCCAGATGCTTGCGGATCGTGAGCACATCCGATACATTGATTGTGCCATTATCGTCCGCGTCGCCGATGACAACATCCGGCTCGACATAGCCAAGCCCCGGAACCTGATCGTCGCTGTCGGCGGCATAGACCGTGCCGATTGTGAAATTCGGCTCATGATACCGGAGGACGTCAAACTGCAGCTTATTGAGCTGATCCAGCGGGAAGGCGCTCTCCGCCCCGTTGTTGGTAAAGGTATCGAGCGGAACGCGGAACCACGCGCCGGTCGTATTGCGATCCATGCAAAGAATCTTTCTGTCCCAATAATTCTCATTTGCCGGCTGCCAACTGCCGCCGTCCACCATCATTTCCCAGGTATTCTCGGCGTAGCGCCAGATCCAGCCCTCAGGATGATTGACCAGCTGCACATAGAACCAAAGTCCGCCAATCTCCTTGGCTTCCTTTTCGACGCGGAAGTAGAGATACTTCTTGCCGCTGACATTTTTCAGATCGGTCATCATCTGGAACCTGAAAGATTGGTCGCCGGCGCCTGTCAGATCAATATGCAGGCCGTTCTCGGTGGCGCTGTACGAGCCCTCGGGCATATTCGGCTCATTGATGCCGTCGATACGGGTCATGTCGCAAACAACAGCTGCCGGCTGAACGGCGGGGGGATTCAGCCCCGGGATGTCCCGATCGCCGTTTGCCAGATAAATATTGCCGATGACAAGCTCCTGCGCGGCGGTCGTCTTCTTTTCCACATTCAGCAGCACGGCGTCCAGTCGGGTCAGAATCGACGCATTCTTATCTCCGTTGACAAGGTCTGTCACCGCCATCTTGATCCAGCCGCTGCCGGAGGCGGGCAGAATGATCGTTTTATTGGAAGTGGTATTCGAGGTCACCCACTGCTCGTTGATGCCGTCGTCGCGGAGAATCGACGCCGCAACAGGCATTCCGTAGAACCAGAGCTTATCCTCCGTGTGGAACTGTGGACGCAGCTCGATCGGCTGGTCAGAATTGACCTTGTAGTGCATATACACATAGTTATTCTGCGTGAAATTGCCGTATTCGGCGGGGGCGACTGTGTTGCTCCAGCCGGTTTTGCCCTCGTCATACTGTATATGCAGCTCGCCGTTCTCGGCAAAGACCGTATTATTATCACTGCCGCGAATATTGCCGAGCCGATCCATGAATTTGATCACATGACCGTTGCCGCGGGTCAGGTCATACGCCCGCTTGCATTTCGCCAAATAATTCGTTTTGAGGATGACGGAGAACAGATTTTTCGCCGCATTTTCGAGATCGGCGCGGGTGATGTCGCCGTTCGCAAGAGAAGCAAACAGTTCGTCCGCGTTGCCCGTAGGCATCTTGACGTCGTTGCCCGCCAGAATCTCTTTCGTATTGTTGGAAACGGCGCCCCAGTCGGTCATCACAAGGCCCTTCCAGCCCCACTCGCCGCGGAGAATATCGGTGATCAGCTCGCGGCTTTCGGGAGTACGCACGCCGTTGATATACTGATAGGAGGTCATGATCGACCAAATGGTGTTCGTTGCGGGGTCGTCGCTGTTCTGCCCCTCTTTGATCGCGATCTCAAATCCCTTCAGATAGATCTCGCGCAGCGCGCGCTCGGACATACGGCTGTCGGAAAAGTAGCGGTTGGATTCCTTATTATTTCCCGCAAAATGCTTGGCAACAACCGAAACTTTCTGCGACTGAACGCCCTTCGTAAAGGCAGCGGCGCCCAGACCCGTGACCAGCGGATCCTCCGAATAATACTCAAAGTTTCTGCCGCAAAGGGGATTGCGCATGATATTCATGCCGGGAGCGAGCCAGAAGTCCACATTATACAGCTCGGCCTCATAGCCGCCGAGCTTGCCCATGAGAGTGATCAGCTCCATATTCCACGAAGAGGCAAGCAATCTCATGCAGGGGATCGAGGTGTTGGGGACAGTCTGCAAACGGATACCATGAGGGCCGTCGCAGGTCTGCACATTCGGAATGCCGAACTCTTCGAGGTTGCCCATTCCGCCGGCGCCCATATAGCCGATAGCGGCGGCGCCGCAATGCATCAAGGCAAGCTGGCTGTCGCTGAGCTGCGCGACAAACGCGTCCATCAGCGCGGGATCGTCTTGAACATCCCACAGCATGATCTTATCGCCCGAAGCGCCCGCAGCGGCATTCTTCGGCGAAACGGTCACAGCCGCTGCCTTCGCAGGCTCCGCCGCATAGGAGATTTCCATCCAGTCGATATTCGGGAAATGCTCTGCCTTGGAAACGATCCTCAGAGTATTTCTGCCCTCTTTCAGAGGAACAGTAATCGCATCAAGGCTGATAAAATCAAACCAGCCGCTGCCCGTTCTCGGGATATTCATCTGAACGTCCAGCTTCTCGCCGTTGATATAGAAATCCGCAAAATCATTCTGCGCCTCATGGCCGTTCGCCGCTCTCAAAACGAGATCGCAATCGCCTGCGCTCTCAGCATTGATCACGTATTCAACAAATTTGTTCGCCGCTACCGAGCCGCCCTGCAGGCAGGTTCCGTAGGTCGAAGCGTCCAGACTGAACCGCTCGGTTTTGACATCCGCCGAGGATTTGTCAAAATACTCCGCCTCCACATGGCAGGGCTGATTTTTGGATACAAAATTGTCTAAAACCTCGATTGCGTCAAGGTCCTCATAGCTGCCGTCCGCCAGCAGCCGCTTGGCAAGATTGACGGGGCTCATCTTCTCGCTGAGCTGCTCCACAATCTTGTTTTCCGCCTGCGTGTAGGTATATACGCTGCCGCGCTCGCCCGCATTCTTCACCGAGTTTCCGACAAAAACATCATAGTCGCCCTTTTCCAGCACATACGCCGACTTCGCGATCTTGCCGCGATCGTCGTAGCCCGCCATATCGTTAATATCAAACGACATCTCGAGCGTCTGGCTCTCGCCGGGAGCGAGCAGGTCGGTCTTGGCAAATGCCGCCAGCTCCTTGGCAGGATTACCGAGCACGCTCTGCGGAGCCGCATAATAAACCTCGACGACCTCTTTGCCCGCATAGGTTTTGCCTGTGTTGGTCACGCGCGCAGTCACATGGATTTCGCCATTGCTGACCGACGCCGAAACTCGGTCGATCGCAAAATCGGTATACGAAAGACCGAATCCGAAGGGATAATTTACCTTGGTATACGCGGGATCGAAGGTTTCAAACCAGCGGTATCCGACGTAAATATCCTCGGTGTAGTTGACATAATTAACGCTTTCGAGGAAGGTTTCGGTGGTGGGATAGTCCTCAAGACTTTTCGCAAAAGTTTCGGTCAGCTTGCCCGAGGGCGTAACGTCGCCGACGAGGCAGTCACAAGCCGCGCCTGCGCCCTCCATACCGCCGAACCATGTCACCAAAATGGCGTCAACATCATATTCCTCGACCAGCGCGGTCGTATCGGTCGCGCCGCAGACGTTCATGATCACGATCAGCTTCGAGAACGAATTGCGCAGACGGCGGAGCATAGCCTTTTCGCCGTCGCTGAGGTAGTAATCCTCCGCCGTTCTGTCCATGTCTTCGCCCGAGCGGCGGCCGATGACCATAACGGCGGTATCTACGCCGCTGTTCTTCGCGGCAGCGATCATCTCATCGGTGATCACCACGGCGTCGGAGAAATCTTTATACGGGTCGTTCAGCGACCATTCGGGTCGGTTCTGCTGATAATACTCCGAGATCGGCGTATACAGCGAGATCTTGCCCTCGTTTGTCTTTTCGAGCATTGCCTCGTAAAAATTCATCTTCGGGGTGTAGGGCATATCGCCCGAGCCCGAGCCGGTGGCAATATAGTTGATCTGCCAGCCGCCGAAAACCGCTACCTGCTCGCCTCTTTGCAGCGGCAGCGCCTCGTTTTCATTGCGCAGCAAAACCTGCCCCTCCGTCGCGGCGGCACGCGAAAGCTTCGCGCGCTCGGCAGCGCTCGCAGGAATCTCATCCGCCCCGTCGGCAGCCGCTGCCGACGCCTTCATCGGCACTGCCGATAAGCCGAAGAGCATCGCCGCCGTCAGCAGCAACGCGGCAATCAGCCGAATTTGCCCGAATTTGTATTTTATCAATATTCCTCTCTTTCTGCAAACAATAACAGCCGTTTTTGTGCAAAATAGACAATCATTTACCGTTTTAGTATATCACGGAACATTTGTTTGTTCATCCTTTTTTCTATCAAAACGTGCATTATTTTAATAATCGGGGAACATTTTTCAAAAATAATTTGTGCTGTTCCCATAAAATTCCTCGGGGTTTAGCCGCCAAATTTATCCATGCTCATCCCGCGCATTTACCGCACGATGAAAAACCGCCGCCGCAAGGCTCTGCGACGACGGTTTATATCCATATAATTTTCTT
>JBJEQI010000290.1:0-5906 GCA_051881675.1 Acutalibacteraceae bacterium | reverse complement strand
ATACAGATCGCGCCGTGAACGAACGCCTCCAGCTCAAGATCGGGCGGCGTGTTTGCCGAATCTCGGCAATTTCGCGCAACGACAGCTCGCGCGCCAGCACCACGCGGCGCGCACCGAGCTCATAATAAAAATTGGCGGTATTATAATTCAGAATGCCTGTTTGCACCGAAATGTGCAGCTCGGCGTTCGGCGCATACTTTTTCACGAGCGGAATCGAGCCGACGTCGGTGACGATAAATGCGTCTATCCCCCGCTCGGCGACCGAGCGGATAAACTTTGGCAGTTCGGCGATCTCGTCGTTGCGCGGCAAGGTATTGAGCGTTAAATAGCACCGCACGCCGCGCGCGTGGGCATAGGCTACCCCCTCGGCGATCTCATCGACCGACAGATTGGCGGGCGCGGCTCTCATGCCGAACTCCTTGCCCGCAAAATAGACCGCGTCCGCGCCGTAATCCACTGCGGTGATCAGCCTTGACAGATCGCCGCAGGGTGACAGCACTTCGATTTTATTATTCATCAGTATTCCCAAATCCCCTGATTCTTCAGCCGACGAATCGTCGCCTCATGATCGGACAGCGAGCTGTTATAATAAAACTCTCCGTTTTTATCGGTCACAAAATAGGTTGCGGTGACCGACGAATCGGGGTGCAGAGCCGCCTCGATGCACTGGATACTCGGCGAGTTCAGCGGACCGGGAGGGAGCCCCTCGTATTTGTTGGTATCGTAGCGCTCGCTCGGATAATTCGACGTCGGAGTCGAGCCGAGCAGCTTTGCCTCATTCCAGTTCAGGCGGTTATAAAACACCTGCGCGACCTTCGCCATATTGTCAGGTGATCCGCCCGACTCCAGCTGAACGATCGACGCCATAGTCAGGACCTCGTGCATGGAATAGCCGAGCTTTTCCGCCGCCTTTTTATTCTCATCGGTGAAAACGCGCTCATTCAGCGTCGAGAGCATTTTGTCGATCGCTCGGTGCGCGTTCCCCTCGCCGTCGTCCTTGACATAGGCGAATCGGTATGTCTCGGCATAGAGATAGCCCTCCAGCAGGTGATAAACCGATTCTTTCGGGATCTCATCAATAAAATCGTAGTTGTATTTATCGCTCATCGCCGCCTTGAACTCGGAGGCGGTGCACATGCCCTTCTCCTCAAACAGCTTAGCAATCGCATTGACCGACGAACCCTCGGGAACAGTGATTTCAACTTCCTCCGCGGCGGCGCCGACGGTTTGCAGGATGCTGATGATACCCTCATATCCCGACGAGGAACGAACGGTATAATAGCCGTATTGATATTTGCCGTCTTCGCCCTTAATCTTGGAATACAGGCGGAAAAACAGCGGATGACGGATCGCGCCTGCTTCTTTAAGAATGTCGGCGATCTGCTCGGTCGACGAGCCTTCGGGGATGGTGATGTTATACTCCTTCTCACCTGAGAAGCTGATGCCCGCAAAATCGGTGAATGCCATCAGCGCCGACACTGAGAGCACGCCCGCTACGATCACGATAACGGCAACCCAGATAACCGCATGAAGACCTTTATGCCCCGAGCCCGAACGGTGTTTTTTGCGCGATTTATTCTTCATTTCTTCGATCGACATCCCTTTAACTTCCGTATCCGCCTCGAGCGGCTGTTCATCATCCTCGGCGTGGAAAATGTTGTCGCTGCGAATGTCCCCAAGCAGCTCCTCGAGCGACCCGCCGCCCTGCGCGCCAAAACCTGCGGTGCTATCGCGGTTTTCAAGATTTTCGCGGTTATTGTTTTCCTCCATAGCTTTTGCCCTTCTTTCTGAAAGTTCCTTTGGATTTTGCGGGTGAAATCACACCGCGCTCGGTCACGACCAGATCGGCACTGCGGTCGAATCTGCCTGTGATCAAGCTGTTCACTATACAGTCGGAATAGCATATTCCGACGACACTTCCCGTATATTTTGACAAAAAGCGGTCATAGTACCCCTTGCCGTAACCGAGCCTGTATCCCCGCTTATCAAAGCAAAGCCCGGGCACAATGCACATACTGCCGCTAAAATCGGTGATCAGCCGCTCCTCATTCGGCTGCGGCTCGTCCACCCCGAAGGTACCCGGGGACAGCTCGTCGAGCGAATTTACGGCATAAAACTCCATGCGGCGGGTATTCGGCACACACCGCGGCACGGCGACGCGCTTGCCGTCGGCAACGGCGCAGGTGATCAGCTCGCGCGTGTCCACCTCGATCGGAGTGGAAACATAGCAAAGAATCAGGTCGCAGTTTCGGTAGGACATCAGCGACCGCACGCGCGCCGCGATTTTTCGGTCGGCGGCAGTGCGGATATTCTGCGGCGTCTCGGCTCTTTGCGCCTTAAACTTCGCGCGGAGCGAATTTTTATAAACGCGAATATCTCTCATTTGGCGCACTGCAGCGATGCTTTAACGTTTTCTGCCTTTTCCTGCCGCCCGAGTGCCTTGGCTATATGCAGCGCGAACTCCGTTGTGCATCCGGGACCCTTGGCGGTGAGGAATTTACCGTCGAGAACCGAGGGGCAGTCCACATATTCAGCGCCGCCCAACTGCTCCTCTATGCCGGGGAAGCAGGTCGCCTTTTTGCCGTCGAGCAGGCGTTTATGCCCGAGTATCGACGGAGCGGCGCAGATAGCGGCGATCAGCACGCCGTTTTCACTGCAATAGTCCACTGCGGCGCTGACATATTCGCTTTTCTCCAGCCCCAGTGTTCCGGGCATACCGCCGGGCAGAACGATCGCGTCCACACTGCTGTCGACTTGAATCATCGAATCAATGGTGTCCGCCAGCACGACGACTCCGTGCGCGCCTTTCACGTCGAGCGTTCCCACGCCGACTGTTTCTACCTCAAAATCGCACCGCCGCAGAATATCCACCGTTCCGAGCGCCTCGATCTCTTCAAAACCGTTTGCCAAAAATACATATATCATGATGTTACCGCCTTAAAATCAGAGTATTTTTTCAATATGTTCCCGAATCTTGCAAAAGATCTCATCGGGCGAAAAGGGATTTTCGCCGTCGTCGCAACGAATTACCCGCCAGCCGAGCGCCGATGCAGAAAATTTTGCCGCCTCGCGGCAACGGTCGAGATACTCGGTATCCCGCTCGTGAATATCTTTTTTATCCGCGTCGTTTTCATAGCGGTTCATCAGCAGCTTCTGCGACACATTCACCGACATATCCAAATAAATGACCAGATCGGGTTTCGGCACACCGAGCTTATCAAATTCAAACTCATAGAGCCAGTCGAGATACGCGCCTCGCTCACCCGCCGGGAGTTTTGACAGCTGATGAACGGCGTTCGAGGTGGTGTATCGATCGGCGAGGATGACCTTCCCCGCCTCATAATCGCCCCGCCAGCGGCGCTGAAAGCTCGCATAGCGATCGACGGCGTAAAAGCTGGACGCGGCATAGGCGTTGACGTCGTCGGGACGGTCGCCGAACTCGCCGCCGAGATACATTTTCACCAGCGTGCTCGACGGATCGTCGTAATCGGGCAGCTTGATCTGGCGATACCCGATGCCGCACTCCTCCATCCATGCGCGGATTTTTTTGATCTGGGTGGACTTTCCGCTACCGTCCAGCCCCTCGATAACAATTAATTTTCCCACTGTTATTCCCCGATATGTTTATATTTTTCCACAACCTCGGCCATATGCCCGCAGGTCATGGCGCCCTCGGGGCATTTGCCCCTCATGCAGGACGGGCCCGCTTTTTTGAAAATGTTGGGCGCTACCTGCTTGACCAGCCGCAGCATTTCGTCCGCCACGGCGTGAATCTCCCACTGCGCGCGGTTGCAGCAGCGCAGATTAAAGAAATTCTGCAGCGAGCGAGCGTTAAAGGTGCAGATCATTTTGGTGCAGCAAGCGTTGGGCAAAACGAATCGCGCGTCTTCGATCGCCTTTTTCTGCGATTTTTGCCGCGCCTGCTTCTCATCCATTCCTGCGGCGATCATGGCATCGTAATGCTTCTTTTGCAGCAGATCGGCGAGCGCGTTATAATGCGCGGTATCTTCCTCCATCGCCTTCAAAAACTCCGCCTTTGCCTCGGGAATCGCCTCAATCTCGGGCGGCAGAACAAACTCAAAATGATTCTCGGCGACGTAACGCTGGCTCTGCACCGAGAATGATGCGATACGGTGGCGGGTTATCTCCGCGAGCAGCGAGCGCGAAACGCCCTCGATGCCAAAGGTGAAGCTGACGTGCTCGATCGGGCTCTGATGCCCGAAAGAACTGAGCATATTCACAAATTTTGCGGTATTCTCCTCATCCAGTCCGTCGAAAACGGTGTCGATCGACGCGGGCGAATAGCAGAGCTTTGCCGCGCAGGCGAGCGTCTTTTCCGGCTCGGGAGTGTAATTCAGCAGGGTTACTTTCATGTCGTTTTCATCCCTTCGGCGTAATTATTTATATTATAACAAATTTTTCTCCAATGTTCAATCATTAATTTTATAAATTCCTATTTTAAAAATAACTTGCCCGATCGGCAACAAATGCTTGTAATTTTCGGTAGAATTAGTTATAATGAAATGAAAAGGAGCTGTTATAATGATCTTTGAATTGATAGATGCCATTCGCACCGCCGACGTATGGTCGGTTATTTCGATCATTTTATCCTCGGCAATTCTCCTGCTTATCTGTATGCCCGTTCACGAGTGGGCGCACGCCCGCGCGGCTTACAGCCTCGGCGACGATACCGCGCGTTATCAGGGCAGAATGACGCTTCGCCCCTCGCGGCACCTCGACCTGATCGGCTCGATCATGATTCTCGCCGTCGGCGTCGGCTATGCGCGCCCCGTGCCTGTCAATCCGATGAACTTCAAAAACCGCAAGCGGGATATGGCGCTGGTCGCCGCCGCAGGTCCGCTGTCCAATCTTGTCATGGGCGTGGTCTTCACCTTTATACTGGTGTGTATCCAGCGCTTTTTGGCGCCGATCACTCTCGGTTCACAGACGGCATTTAATATCTACATCATGCTCCAGCTCGCTTTCGGCTATGCCGCCGTCATCAACATCTCGCTGGCGGTGTTCAATCTGATTCCGATTCCGCCGTTCGACGGCTCGCGCATCCTCGGGCTGATTCTCCCCGACCGCGTGTATTGGAAGATCATGCAGTATGAGCAGATCATCTACATCGTCGTGCTGGTTTTGCTCGTCGGCGGCGTGATGTCCGGCCCGCTTGCCACCTTGCAGGATACCGTTTTCAGCTGGATTTATAACCTTGTATCGCTGCCGTTCAATCTCTTGTCCTGATTTTATCTGAAAGGAACTGTCAAATTTGGAGATAGACGCTTTATCCTTCAAAATCGACGTTTTCGAGGGTCCGCTCGACCTGCTACTGACGCTGATTTCCAAGAATAAACTGAATATTTACGATATTCCGATCAGCCTGCTGGTCGATCAGTATATCGAGCAGATCAACGCCTATAAAGAGCAGGATATGGACATCGCGAGCGAGTTTCTCGAAATGGCGTCGCGCCTGATCTATATCAAAACCGTGAGCCTGCTGCCGAAATACGACGACGAGGCGGAGGTGCTCAAAGCCGAGCTGACGGGCGAGCTGATCGAATATCAGACCGCAAAACATATGGCGAAGCTGCTCAGCGAGCAAACGGGCGGGTTCAACACCTTTGTGCGCGAGCCGTCCAAGCTCGAGATCGACAAATCCTATAAACGAAAGCACGAGCCCGATCTGCTGATCAAGTATTATCTGGACGCGGTCGGCAGAGGTCAGCGCAGACTGCCGCCGCCCGTGTCTTCCTTCAGCGGCATCGTTCACAAAAAGATCGTCTCGGTTTCCTCCCGCATTATCCACGTTTTGCGCGCG
Organism: Acutalibacteraceae bacterium; assembly: GCA_051881675.1. GTDB lineage: Bacteria > Bacillota > Clostridia > Oscillospirales > Acutalibacteraceae > CAKRRH01. The sequence goes on along the minus strand of JBJEQI010000290.1, from coordinate 85 downwards.
CTCAAAGGCGGAAAACGCCGCAAATTCAGCGAATTGTTCGCCGATTCCGTCAACCGTTCCGAAATCGTCGCCACATTCCTCGCGG
>JBJEQI010000289.1:0-5919 GCA_051881675.1 Acutalibacteraceae bacterium | reverse complement strand
GCTGCTTATATATCGACAGCAATACATTTTGCGATTTCGGCAACGGCAATATCGGCGGCAGTAATATAGACCTGGTGCGGTATGTTCTTAATTGCGACAACGCACAGGCTATCAGGCTGATCGCCGAAATGTTCGGAATTGACCCTGAAAACAACGTGCGGCGTGCGCCGACCAACTCGCTGATCGATTCCGAATGGGCAAGAATCGGAATCGACGGCAGTTTGGCTACTAAAAATTTCGATTTTAATATTGAAAAGTACGGCGTCCGCAATACGGCTGAGTTTTCAAAAAAGTACAGCATGACCGTCAATGAGTTGCGTTCATCCTATCCGAAAGTATACGAAAACATGATCAAAAACAGAGCGCTTCCGGCGATGTATTCGGATAGAAACAGCTATTACTCCATGCTGTATTTTAAGGATGTGACAGCGCATGAGCTGAAGATCGATATAATCCGTCGACCGGATATGCTGGCTGACCTTGAGGCGGAGGCAAAGCGGCTGAATCTTGCCGAGAAAGCAATGAAAAAAGCAGTGTCGGGAACGGATATTAAGTACAGTCCGAAGATTTACGGAGCTGCGTCAGACCTTGAGGCAATCCGTGCAGGAAAAATCAAACCTGAGATCGGCAATTTGCAGTATAACGATCTGAAACGCGAACAGACAAAAGCGCAGCGCAGGCTGAATTATCTTGAGGTGCCTGTGGCTGAGTACAACAGCGGGCGATTCGGAAAAATCCCGCACGCAGCGTTTGTAAATGCCGCAAAAGGAACTGTGAACTTAAGCTTTTCCGATGACAATAGGCGATTAATCGAGGCGGCGGTGAACTGCAATAAGCCGCGGCGCCAGTCAACAACAGTATGAAGGAGAGCGTGCTATGGATAGAATCAGCGAATTAATCGAGGAAATGGGAATCCGTGTCAGTACAGCTGAGGAGCTACGCGAGGCGGCACAGGTTTCCGATGAAGATTCGGAGGTTATACTGTATGAGTGAAAAACTGAATGCAGCCAGGCAGAAGCTTATCGACGAATATACAGCGGCATTAACTCAGAACAAAATACCTTGGGAATGTTCGTGGAAAACACAACAGCCGCGCAACGCTATAACCAACCGACCGTACAGCGGTATTAACAGATTGTTGCTGAACTGTATTGCCGACGCAAGAGGCTATAAGGGAACTCGCTGGTGTACGTTTAATCAGATATCAGATCAGGACGGAAAGTATCATCCGAGTCAGCAGTGGCATTTAAAGAAAGGCAGTAAAAGTGTTCCGATTGAGTATTGGTATGTGTTTAATATAAACGATCGCCGTAAATACTCGTTTGAGGAATACCGCAGTATTATTAGACATAACCCTGAACAAGCGCAGGATTTCAGGCTGTGTTCAAAGACATACAACGTGTTTAATGAGGACTGTATTGAGGGACTGCTTCCCGTTGTGACCGAGAACAAAAGTATAGCACCGAGCGCAGTGATCGAACAGATTATTGATTATATGGGAGTTATATACAGGGAAGTGGGGCAAAGCGCATATTACAGCCCGCGTACCGATACGGTAGTAATACCGCCGAGGGAAACATTCGATCACGAGTATGGATACCATGCAGCGCAGCTTCATGAGCTGTGTCATGCGACAGGTCATGAAAGTCGGCTGAACAGAAACATAAAAAACAGTTTCGGAAGCCCGGATTATGCGAAAGAAGAATTGCGGGCGGAAATCGGCGCGTCTTTTCTTATGCAGGAGTTCGGACTTGTGTATGATGAAAGCCATGTAAAAAATCATATGGCGTATGTGCAGTCATGGATTGAGATTTTGAAAAATGATCCGAATGAGCTGTTTCGCGCCATACATTCGGCGGAAGAAATAACCGAGTATATTCAAAATATTGCCGGGATTCAGCCTGAGCAGATACATGATGTCAGTCCTGAGCCCTTACCGAACAAACGCGCGGAGGATGTGTATGAGCTTGGCAACAGAACCGCTGATCAGATCAGAGAGTATGCAAAGTCTTCGGCGAGCAAAGTCTGCTTTTTAGAGATCAAATCGGCAGAATACCGCAGGGATATGTTAGCAGACGTGCCTCACGCTGCCCGAAAGAAAGACGATATAGTTACACTTTGCTTTTCGAGCAGTGACAAACCCTCCGTTATAAACGCCGTCAACAGAATCGAACCTCAAATGCAGACCTACCGAAAGCACGGATTAACACACTGAAAGGAGAAGAAAATGATATTACAGCAATTAGGCAATGACGAGCTTGCGGCGCTCGGCGCAATTTTGGAAACAGCCGTTCGCACGGGAACGGCTGTGCTTCAGGTTACGCACAGCATTATAAAATCTCAGTCGGCAAAACGGGAAACGATCAATCGTGCGGCGCGGCAGCAACAGCTTGCAAATGCTTTAGCGGAATATTGCTCAAAAATTCCGTTTAACTTTAAGGGCAACGAAACAGATCTCTCGTACTTTTGGCGAAAATCCGCTTTGCCTGTGTCGGAGATCAATGCTCTTGATGACACTTACGGAAAAGCTGTTCGGCACAGCTTCAGTGAAATGGCGGCTAATGGGTTTGTCCGATTTAACGACGGGAAAACAGCGCTTGTTTTGACCGATAAGGGGAAAGAATATGTTTCCGACCCTAAGTTTGCCCAGCGGGTATTTTATGCCGATCTTGAACAGACAAAAACGGTTAGAAAAGCCGTGTCGGCTGAAATGGCGTCAAGGCAGTATTCCGGGAAAGCTGATGACGAATGGCTCGCAAATAAAGACGTGCTTGCCGCCCATATCAACGAAGCGGCGAATCTGTCAAGGCAGTCGGGCAATCCGCAGTTTTTAGCGGGCGATCGGTGTTATTTAAAGGTGTATTACAGCGATTCCGCCAAACCGAACACGCCGCCGAATGTTGAGCTTTACAGCGCTAAGGGAGAGATCGTACACGGCGCTCGAGCTTCAGCTGCTTCAGAGTATTCCCGTGAGCTGGATAATATTTATTTTGCGCTGCAAAGGCAGCGTGAGTTTAAGATCATGTCAAGCGTTCCAAGCTCGGGGCAGATCAACTATGACGACGGGGTGGTAAACAACACAAACGAGATCATAGCCGAAGCCGGGAAAAGGGCAATGAAGCCGACTGAAAAGGCTGCGGCTGCGGCGCTGGAATCGTCAAAAGCGGTTGTTAAAGAATCGGCGAAGACTGTGCTTGATACCACCGCTGCGGCGACGGCGGGAACGGCAACAATGGGAATCACGACAGCCGCGGAAATTACGGCAAAGATTCTATCCTCGCCGATTAAAATTATCAAAAATAAAACATTGCAATAAGGAGAGAGAAAAATGGCAGAAATTCAACCGATTTATAATCTTGTATTCTTTGTAGTTTATGCGATCGTGGGCTTTGCGGGCGTTATCTTCGGCGGATATGCCTTGTGGGAGGGATTTACGGCAGATCAACCTGAATCCAAGCGTAAAGGTATAACCGTGCTGATAGCGACGGTCGTTATAATCGTTTTTCTTGTAGTTGCGCAGGGTCTGTTTTGGAATATGATCTCAGCGCGTATGCCTTCATAAAATCATTGCACCGCCCTGATTCATTCAGGGCGGCGCCTTTTAGAAAGGAGCTGATTTTTTGAATCGGATAAAAAGAATCCTTCTTGTTTTCACGATTGCTACGGTTTTTTTATCGGCGGGCGGAACTACCGTTTCGGCGATTGGATTGAACGCAAAACAGGATAGGGTTCCGACAGCAACGACAGAATCTGCCGCCGAGTCCGCAACATCCCCGACACAACCTACCTCTCCGCCGATCAGCGCCGATGAGCTTCGCGGAGAGGCAAACGGCGAGGTGCTTGACCAATATAATTCCGATATGACCTTTCAATACGCCTATCTGTTTAAAACGGTAAAATGCTGGCTGGCGGGAGAAGCGAATGATATTATGTCATACTTTAATCCGTCGGGCATAGCCAATACGCTTTACAGCGTCTTTTTGCCGCTGGGCATGGTGATGTTTTTGTTCAGCTGGCTATTTTCCATTTATAAAAAAACGGTCACCCTTGAGCTGTATGAAATGAAAGGCTTTCTGTCGTCGTTTACCTCTATGCTGGCGGGTATGCTTCTGATAGCCGTTTCGGGCGGATTGTGTCGGGTGATTGATTCGATTGCGAGCAGCGTTACCCGAAACATTTTAGCTGCGTCAACGGATAAAGTCGATGAAATCAGTGCAAGGCTCGGCAGCACTATCGGGTCATGGGATTCCTACAAAAGCAATATACCGTTTGTCGGTTTTTTTAAGCAGCTGATAGATTATTTGCTTGCGAATTGGTGGAGCGGCATTTTTCAGTTCGGAATGGCTATCGCTATTTTCATCATTTGTATCACGCTCTGTATACGCACCCTGAAGCTGGCGATCTACCGCGGAACGGCGCCGCTTTTCTTTGGATTTTACGGTGGTGATGATACCAAAGTCTATTTGAGAAATTTCTTGGTGCAGTACGGCACATTGTCATTTCAGATCGTTATGATTGCAATTCTACTGTCAGCTTACGAGGTTTCGCTTGCGAGCTATCTCGCTGCCGGGCTTACCTCGCCGGGAATCGGCGTGCCTGTGGTAATGGGAGTCGGCGGATTGATAACCGTTGTATTTTGCATTATGATCTGTCGGTCTGATAAACTGTTTGAAAAAGTATTCAGAAATTAAAGGATGATCGAAATGAAAGTTAAAAATCCGAAATCCATTAAAAAATATAAGGTCAAGGGCGCGGCGGGATTCAGTCTTCGACAGATTGTATACAGTATTGCAGGACTTGCTGTCGCCGCCGCACTGTTTGCACTGTTTCGGCTGCTGTTGCCGTATTCTGCGGCAATTTTTGTCGCACTGTTACTGTCTTCGCCGATATTTCTATCCGGGTTTCTGATGATTAACGGCGTCAGCCTGGGTAAATGCATATGGGTGATTTTGACCGCAAAGCCGAGATATTATCAAAGAAGGGAGCCTTTTACGCATGGCAAAAAATAAAGTGAAACTGAAAAACAATATGCCCGCCGACACGAAATCGGCGAAAATAACAGCGCAGGATACAATACCGTTTGCCGAGATATATGACAACGGATTGATTCTGAATCAGAGAATCAAAGGGAAAGAAACCTATTCGCTGACTTTTGCATTGAGCAACGCCAATTATCTTCTTTTATCCGACGAGCATAAGCTGAGAAAACAAGAAGCGTATATTTCACCGCTGAACGCTTTGCCGCCGGACATATCCTATCAGGAGCTGTATATCAACATTCCGATCGAAACGGACGCCCTTGAACAGACTATGACGGCAAAAAACAAAACATCGGATGAGTACGGCAAAGCATATGAAGAAAACCAGCGGCATTTCATCAAAGAAATCAAACAAATCGGCACGGAAAACAAGATGTATATTACGCTCAGCTATGAAACAAAATCCAAAGCGGATAATCCGTATAATCTGCTGATGAGCGCGGCAAATAAATTTCAAAACGCATACGGCGAGCTGGGAGCCGGTATTCGTTTGCTGAATCCCGAGGAGAGGCTTTCGCTGTTTCACACGATCTATCATCCGTATGAGTACGGTGAATTTTTACTGCCGCCCGATATGTATAAAAAGGGTAATAATGTCGCTGATTATATTGCGCCGTCTGTCTTTGATTTTAAATCTCCCGATCATATCGTGATGGGCGCCGCCTTTTCAAGGGTGTTTTACGTTAAGGGATACGGTGAGGAGGTCGATGACGAGTTCATCAACGAGCTGCGTGACAATGAATTTATGATCGCAGTATCTAAACAGATCAAACTGCTGGATAAGCAGATTGCTTTTGATATTATCGAAAAGCAGCTGAAAAAATTTGAAGAAGAACGTCAGACGAGGAATCAGCGAAATGCAGAGCGCGGAACCAACTAT
>JBJEQI010000288.1:0-5950 GCA_051881675.1 Acutalibacteraceae bacterium | reverse complement strand
GCGTCGGCGCTGACCGCCATGCGAAACGAGCCCGCCCGAAACGCGCGCAGCTCCCGACAATAGGGCAAAAGCTCGCCCTCGGGGAAGACCACAACATACGCCCCGCCGTCTATCGCCTTTTTCATCGCCGCAAACATATCGATCAGCTTGCGCGGGCTTTGGCACACAGGCACCGCACCGAGCGCACGAATCAGCCTGCCGATGAACGGAATGCGGAAATTGCTCTCATAAGTCGTATAATACACTCTTCTCGGCATGGTCGGCAGCACGCAGACAGTGCAGTCCATCGGGTGGACGTGATTGCAGATAATGACCGCGCCGCTCTCCACAGATCGGAGATTTTCTTTGCCGCTGATCTTCACCCCGAGCCAAACGCGGTCGATCAGCTCGAGCAGCGCCCACACCACCGCATGAAGAATATCGGCGAAAAAGCGCTTGATACCGCCCGAAAACAGCCAATCAAAATCACGGTCGACGGAAAATTCCGTCGACTGCGGCATATGAAGATACCGCTCATCCCCCGAGCTTTGATACTCCATGGCGGAAGAATGCATATTCTCGTTCTCCCCTGCGGCTTTTTTCGGCAAGTCCGTTTTCATCATAGGCGTTATCCCTCGGCGCGACGGAAATCGGCGATTTCGTCGGCAAACATCCGCTCCGCCGCGCAAACGCAGTCATCCAGCCGATACTGCGCCGCCGACTCGGCATATTTCTTTTCCATGTTATGCCGCTCGACCTCATGCTCATACCAGTAATCGATCTTGCGAGCAAGGTCCCGACTGTCATCCACGTCAAACAGGCTCCGCTCATCCAGCGCAAACTGAGGAGTGGCGGACTTTTTGCTGTTCGCAATGATCGGCACCAGCCCGCCCGCGAACGCCTCCATGCAGGACATTGCCTCGATCTCCATCGCGGCGGCGTGCACATACAGATCGGACATCGCAATCATATCCAGCAGATCGGGCTTGGCAAAAAAGCGGATGATCGGCGGATTTTTCAGCAGCTCGCCGCCGAGCTTTTTCAGGCGTTCCGCCCGCGGGCCCTGACCCGCTAAAACCAGCTGAATCCGATCGGCATATTTCGACTCGGCGACCGCGCGAATCAAAACGTCCTGCCGTTTTTCGATCGACATTCTGCCGATCATCAGCACGACGAATTTGCCCTCAAACTCCGCTGTTTTTTCGATCTTTCTGTATTGAAAATCAGGGTCGATACCGTTGGAAATTACATACAACTGCTCGTTGTAGCCGTGACGGCGAAGCTCGTCGGCAATAAATCGGCTGGGGCAGTGAATACGGCGGCAGTATTTATAAATATAGTGGTGAAACCAGTGATATATCCCGCTGTTGACGAAGCCGATCCCGCCCATATGTACCGACGAAGAAATGTTCTCGGGCTGAACGTGATACGCCGCCGTGAACGGCTTATTCATCTTCTGCGCAATTTTGATCGCATGGTGCGCAAGCGCAAAAGGCGAGGAGATGTGCATAATATCCGCCCATCCGATCGCTTGTTTCAGCAGCTCGTCGTCGGGCTTGGCAAAAACCATACCCTCGGAGGTGATCAAGCCGTCAAAGATCGGAACGGTGATCTTTTTCATCAGATACGCGTCCTCGCGCGGCTCCCCCTGCCCGAAAGAGGCGATGCGCACCTCGTTCCCGTGATTTTTCAGCACCTCGGCAAAACGCCTGACCGATATTGTCAGACCGTTGTTCGCATCATAAAACTGATCGGTTATAATTAAGATCTTCATATTCCCCCCGCGCAGAGGAGGCGCCCTCTGCCCTATTCCCTTCCTAAAATATAATCATACGGTTTATGCACCGAAATAATGCCCGTTTTCGATCATTATAACACAAAAATCGACCATATTCAACCGATAACTGCCCTGCTCTGTCGGAAAATCAAAGCAAAAAGCGCCGCGGACAATCCGCGGCGCAGCTTGGCAGCTTATTTCAAGATGTTGATTTTCCCGATCAGCGGAAGCTCCTTCGCCTTGCCCGTGACCGCGTTGACAATACCGAGAATCGACAGCGCAAGCAGACCGAGATTCAGCAGCGTCATGATCAGTCTGACCATCACAACAAGCGGGAACAGCCTGAGAGTCAGCACATTCAGCACGATTCCCGCAACCCAAACGAGAATGTCCAGCAAAAAGAGAACAATGCCCTGATTGGTATGGAAACGCGCATAGCGGGAGTTCGGCCTTGCCAGAAGCGGAATCAAAAACAGCAGACCGAGATACGCAAAAAGCGAGAGGATCTTGGAATCCTCAATATCTGCGGGATCGAATCCCGACGAATAATCCGCCGTATTCTGAATATCGTTGATAACGCTGTTTACACCGTCGCTGAAAGCGTCAGCGGCGCTTTTTTGCTGAGCATTGACCGCGTTGCCGCACGACGGGCAGAACGCCACGCCGTCTGCCAGCTCTTTACCGCATTTGGAACAAAATGACATAATAAACCCCTCCGAATTCAACATTTTTCGCCGACGCCCCCGCCGGCGATGTCTTATTAACTTGATTATATCAAATGAGATACGGTTTTGTCAATGCCTCTTTTCACAGAATCGGCACATCCCGCCGAAAATTCCGTAAAAGCAACACTGCGGCTGTTCAGATACTGTCATAAAATAAAATACGCGGCATACCATGAATTACGAACACTTTGTATTATCTGAAACGGAGAATGGCTATGATCAGTGAAGAGCGTCTTAATGAGAAAATGAAACACAACATCATCATGGAATCCCGCAGCCGCATGATGATCACGGGCGTCACGGCGGTCAACAATTTTGATGAGCAGTCGGTCAGCCTTGACACCTCGATGGGCGAGCTGGTGATCAAGGGCAGCGAGCTGAAGGTGGATAAGCTGAATGTGGAATCAGGAGAGCTGAATGTGAAAGGCAGCATTCTGGGGCTTGTTTATTCCGACAATCATCAGCGGGGCGGATTCCTTTCAAGGATTTTTAAGTAATCATGCCGAAAACGACCAATTATGATTTTCTGACCTTTTTTTACTGTGTGATCGCAGGGGTGGCGCTGTCCTTGCTCTGCGATCTTCTGCGCGCCCTGCGAAAATATCTGAAATTCGGCGCGGCGGCGTCCTTTATCGCCGATCTGCTGTTTTTTTGCGTTGCCGCGCTGCTCACCTTTTTCATGCAGTTTGTCTACTCAAACGGTCAGCTTCGCTGGTATATTCTCGGCGGCGAGCTGGCGGGATTTGCGGCGGCAAGGGCGGTGATTTCGCCCCTTTCAAACAGGCTCGCCCGCATGATCAACCGCATTTTGCGTATACTCATAAAGCCGATTCGGATGCTGATCGGCAAAGCGAAGAAACTGATTGGCACGGTTTTTGGAATATTCGGCAAAAATATCCGCAAAATCGAAAAAAACTTCTTGAAATGTGCGGCTGTGATGATGTATAATATAAAGTGTGTTTTTAAGAAAAATCCCGACCGACGGCATAGACCGAAAAAGACAGCAAAGGGGAAGAAAGCGAATGGCAAGATCAAAGCGCGCCGCAAAGCGACGTAACGGCATTTTTTTGAAAATAGCCTTGCTGGGCTTTGCCGTGTATATGGTCTACTCCATGATTTCGCTCCAGTCGCAGCTGTCCCAAAAGAAAAAGGAGCTTTCCGCGCATCTGGACAGCATATCGTCGCAGAAACTCGAAATCGATCAGATGAAAGAATTGCTCAAAAGCGGTTCAAAGGATGAGCTGATCAAGCGTGCGGCGCGTGACAAGCTCGATTTTATTTTCAAAAACGAAGAGATCTATGAAGACGTGTCGGGCAAATAATATTCAGGGGGATACTTGATTTAATGCAGTTAAACGTGGGTTCGGTTTATGAAGGAAAAGTTACGGGTATCACAAAATTCGGTGCCTTTGTCGAGCTGGAAAAGGGTACGACCGGTCTTGTGCATATTTCGGAGATCGCGAAGGATTTTGTCAACGACATCAACGACTTTGTAAAAATCGGCGACAACGTCAAGGTCAAGCTTTTGTCGGTCGACGGTAATAAGATCTCGCTCAGCATCAAGCGTGCCGACGAGAGCGAATCGTCGCCCCGCCGCAGACCCGAAGGGTCCGACCGCTCCGCGCGCCGCTCCCGCCCGCCCGTTTTCGACGGGATCAAAAAGCCGAAGAACGACGGCCCCATGTCTTTTGAAGATATGATTGCCAAATATAAGCAGTCGAGCGACGAAAAATTTTCAGACTTAAAGCGCAAGAACGGCGATATGCGCCCCTCCTCCCGCCGCGGCAAATAATTCTGCCGCCAGTCGGCGCGGTGCGAATACTCTGCCTCGCAGTCAAAGCGCGGCTCGCCGCCAATGTATGTATCTTCGCATTCAAAAGGATTGCGCCGCGCACTTATCCGTGCACTTATCCGATCAGCCTGCTTTCTGCCGCCGAAATATTCGGCGGCAGTATTCATTTGCGGCTGTTCGGTTAGACAACAATTACCTATCGGGGAGCGATTGCCGATCGGGTATCGACCGCCGAAACTTAAAATTCCCCCGCCAAGAAAATCATCACAAAGGACTGTAATTATGAGAGAGATTTCCGTCAGCCAAATCAAAGCCGCTGTGGCAAAGCTGTGTATTCAGGCGAACCGTCAGCTTCCCTGCGACCTTGTTCGCATGATTCATGACGCCGAGAGCGCGGAAGCAACCGATATTGCCCGCTCGGTCATGCACGATATTGCCGACAATATTACAGCGGCGGATGAGCTGAATCTGCCGATCTGCCAGGATACGGGCATGGCGGTCGTTTTCATCGAAATCGGTCAGGAGGTGCATCTGGTCGGCGGCAGTCTGTATGACGCGATCAACGAAGGCGTCCGAGAAGGGTATCTTCGCGGGCTGCTGCGGCTGTCGGTCGTCGGCGATCCGCTGCGCCGGGTCAACACCGGCGACAATACCCCCGCCGTCATTCATACCACGATCGCCGACGGCGATCAGATCCGCATTACCGTCGCTCCCAAGGGCTTCGGCTCGGAAAATATGAGTGCCGTTCGGATGCTGACCCCGAGCTACACGCGCGAAATGCTCATTTCGCAGGTCACCGATATCATCAAAAAGGCAGGCTCGAATCCCTGCCCGCCGATGGTCGTCGGCGTCGGCATCGGCGGCGATTTTGAATATGCGGCGCTGCTTGCCAAAAAGGCACTTTGCCGCGATGTGTCATCGTCCAACAGCGACGAATATTATGCCGAGCTGGAGCGGGATATGCTCGCTGCGATCAACGAAACAGGCATCGGTCCGCAAGGATTCGGCGGCAAAACCACGGCGCTGAAGGTCAATATCGAGCAGTACCCGACCCATATTGCGGGACTGCCGCTCGCCGTAAACATCGGATGCCATGTGACAAGACACGCCGAAACGATAATATAGCATAATAAAATAGCTTAATTCATATATTTTTTATGAATATTTTACAAAATAGATAGCATTTTCTTTGATTATGTGTTATACTAAACATAGCGAAGCCGTGTTCATCGCAGCAGCCGTATTTTTCCGGCAGATGCGGCGGGCATCGCGGAGCAAGCCCGTACAGCGCATATTCAGACCGCGCGGGCGGATCTGAGGCTGGCGGAACTTTTATCAAAAGGAGTTATGTTTATGAAAACCACAATCACCGTTAAGAAAATGACGCTAAAACCCTCATCGAAAGAGCACATAGACCGGAAACTCAAAAAATTTGATAAATTCTTTGATGATAATGCCGCGGCGACGGTCATGCTCCGCCCGGAAAATGACCGCGTGACCGCCGAGCTGACCATCCGCAGCGGAGCGCTGGTCTATCGCGCGGAGGATACCGACGTCGACCTCTGCGACGCTTTTGACAGCGCCTGCGACAACATTGTCCGCCGCATACGCAAGCAAAAGACAAAGCTGGAGAAAAGACTGCGTCCGAGCGCGTTTGACGATATTCCGATGTCTTCG
>JBJEQI010000287.1:0-5981 GCA_051881675.1 Acutalibacteraceae bacterium | reverse complement strand
TAACAACGGAAGATGTTTTGAGACAATTTCCAAACCGCCAATGCAAGAATCGTAACAGTTCGCAGAAAGGGGCTTAGCCCCCTTCTGCCGTACATTGGAGTATTTATTTAGACGGCAATATAATGTAAGCAAATCAGAAAGGAGTTATCGTATGAAAAGGAAAAATTGCTATATATACACCCGTGTATCAACCTCTATGCAGGTCGACGGTTTCAGCCTTGATGCACAGAAAGAAAAGTTAAGAAGGTATGCCGAATTTCAGGACTTTATGATTGCCGGAGAATATTCCGATGAAGGTAAGTCCGGTAAAAATATTGAAGGCAGGCCTGAATTCCAAACTATGCTTAACGACATATCCGAAGGAAAAGATAATGTACAATATGTGCTGGTGTTCAAATTGTCCCGATTTGGCAGAAACGCAGCCGATGTACTTAATTCTTTACAACTGATGCAGGATTACGGGGTTAATCTTATCTGCGTTGAGGACGGTATTGACAGTTCAAAGGACAGCGGCAAACTTATGATTTCAGTGCTGTCTGCCGTTGCGGAAATTGAACGAGAAAATATTCTTGTTCAAACAATGGAAGGCAGAAAGCAGAAAGCTCGTGAAGGCAAATGGAACGGAGGGTTTGCCCCATACGGTTATGAACTTATTGACGGCGAGTTAAAAATAGCCGAAGACGAGGCAGAAATTATTCGCATTATCTACGATAAATTCATTCATACCACAATGGGTGCCGGTACTGTTGCAAAATATCTGAATCGCCAAGGCTATATCAAAAAGAAACGCCAAAACGGAACTTTGGATGCATTTACGGCACATTTTGTAAAGCTTGTGTTGGACAACCCTATTTATTGCGGAAAAATTGCCTTTGGTAGAAGAAAAACAGAAAAAATACAGGGTAGCCGTAATGAATATCACGTGGTAAAGCAAGAAGAATATCCTATTTATGACGGTATTCATGATGCGATTATCAGCGAAGAAGATTGGCTTTTAGCTCAGGATAAGAGAAAAAAGACAGGTATAAAGAATGAAAAAATATACAGTACAGAACATCAGCATTTATTGACCGGTATAATTAAATGTCCTATATGCGGTGCCGGGTTGTATGGCAGTGTCAACCGCAAACGCAAAAAAGACGGAAGTTTTTACAGAGATTATTGGTATTACGCCTGCAAACACAGATTGGAATATGACGGTCACAAATGTACTTTCAAAAAGCAAATTCATCAGGAAAAGATAAATGAAGCGGTTGTGGAAGTAATAAGAAATATTGTTAAAAATTCAAAGTTTGATTCTGCAATAAAAGAAAAATTAGATGCAAGTGTAGATTTATCTAAGTATGAAAAAGAAGAAGCATATTTAATGACACAGATAAGACAGCTTACTGCCGCAAAGGAACGACTTGGTTCTCAAATTGACAGGCTCGACTGTTCCGACAGGCATTATGAGCAAAAATATACCGATATGCAAAACCGTATAAATTCATTATATGATGAGATTGCAGAGGCAACCGAAAATCTTGAAACTATACAAACACAAATCAAGGCTATAAAGGAACAAAAAATCTCTCAGAAACAAATATTTGAATTTTTGGAATTATTTGATATAATATATAATGAATTTACCGAATTTGAGAAGAAAGAATTTCTTCACAGCTTTATAAAGAAAATCGAGATATATCCCGAACCGTTGGAAAACGGTCAGATATTAAAGAGCATACAATTTCGTTTCCCGGTATATTATCAAGGGAACGAAGCCGATATGTTTATTCCGAATTTCGAAAACACAGTCGAGTGCGTAGCGTTGCTGGCGGCAAAAGACCGATAAGTTTTTACGGAGGGTGATTTTATGAGAAAATGTATCCGCTGCCAAGCGGAAATGGTTGAAAATTTGGACGTTAAAGTAGAGGGCAGAGCCGACGGAATCAAGGTCACGCAGCCGGGGATTTTCAAGGAAAATCTGGGCAGACTGCAATGCGCCGTTTGCCCGCAATGCGGCTACGCCGAGACGTATATTTCGGATGTTTCCAAAATCCGAAAATTAAAAATCAAGGAATAATCGTTCCGATCGTTCGATCGAGATGTATGACTGTCGGGCGGTTATCATCCGATCGGCGCGATCGGTCGCGCCAAAGCGCAGAACGTCCGAAGAGGCGTAATAATTCAAACCATAAGAAAAAGGTATGAGCGATTTTGCTCATACCTTTTTTGTTTATATAACCTACTGCCGAAAACGAATCGTCAGAGCGGGCTATTTCTTTTTCGCTTCTTTATAATCGCCCCCGCCGCGATCAGCGAAAATCAGCCGGATATTTTTTCAAAACGGCGATGACCGCGTCCGCCTCATCGGCCGTATTATACCCATGAATTCCCGCGCGGATATACCCGCGCCGCAATGAGCAGGAAATGCCGTTTTGCCGCAGTACATCCAGCGCGCGCTCGGGGTCGGGCGGCATAAACGAAACGATCGGCGAGCGGTGCTTTTCATCCAACGCGCAATCGCAAAGCGGAATTCCGATACGTTGAAGTTCTTTTGCAAAATAGCCGCTGACCTCTTTTGCCGCGGTGAATATCTCGCGAAATCCGACCTGTTTCATCAATAGCAGCGAGGCGCGCAGTCCTGCGATACCGGGCGCATTCGGCAGCGCCCCCTCAAATCGCGACGCGTCGTCTTTCAGCGAAAAGCAGTATTCCGCCGCGTCGATCGAGGTCTGCATACTGTCCGCTCCCACAAACGGCGGAACAAGCTCGGGCAAAAGCTCGCGGCGCACATATAAAAACCCCGTCGAAAACGGGCCGAGCAGCCATTTTGAGGAAAGCCCCGCCATAAAGTCGATGCCAAACCGCCGAACATCCATCGGCATCACGCCGAGCGACTGCGCGCAATCGACGATAAAGTAAGCGCCGTGCGCCCGACACCATGCGCCGATCGCTTCCAGATCGGCGGCAAAACCGTCGGCATATTCCACGCTGCTCACCGTCACCGCGCGGGTGCGCTCATCGGCATAGCGGTCGAGCAGCTGCGTTGTCAGACCGCCGCCGCAGTTCGGGACGATCCGCGCGCTCACCCCCTTGCTCTGCTCAAGGCGCATCCACGGATACACATTCGACGGGAACTCCCGATCGCATAAGATCACATTGTCCCCCGCTTTCAGCGGCAGAGCGCCGGCGGCGGAATTGATGCCATAGGTCACATTTTCGGTGAACGCGATCTCCGAAGACTCAGCGCCGATCAGCTCGGCGATCAGCGACTTGCAGGAGGAAAAGATCTCGCCCGCATACTGATAATACCGCATGGGCATCGCCTGCCGCCGGCGCATACAGTCGTTCACCGCCTCGGTAACGCAGGGCGCCGCGGGACCCATTGAGGCATTATCAAAAAACACGCCGTTCTCCACCGTTTGGCGCAGCTCGTTTCTCAGCAGTTCAACGCCCATTGCCTTCGCCCCCCGAGCGAAGCATACCACCGTCGATCACCCGCGCGATATTCGCGGCGACATAGCGTATGCAAACAATCTGGAGCGGGCAGGTGATCAGATTTTGCAGCGCGCGTATCGGCAGCAGGGCAAGAAAGCCCTTGCCGCTGATCATCGTCAGCCAGAATGTTTGCAGCAGCAGGCTGACAAACACATTTTCCAAAACGACAGCTACCGCCACGCGGGGAAGCGACAGCGGCTTGCGGTAAAAAGCGATTCCGTAGATCACGCCCGTCAGCACCGCCGAGATCGTTATCGGCGGGAAATAGCCGAAGCCGCTCGTGATCGCGATCAAAATATCGCTGACCGCGGCGGCGGCGCCGCTCCATACGGGGCCGAACAGAATGGCGATCATGGCGAGCGGCAAAAAGGCGAAGCCGATCTTCACCGTCGCCAGCGAAATCGAAAGAAAGCGCCCCGCGATGATCTCCGCCGCGATCAGCACACCGACCACGGCGAGTTTTCTTGTTTTGTTTCTTGTTTTGGTATTCATAAAAAACCTCCGATTGACATGAGCAAACGGAGATTTTGATAAAAAAACTCCGTTTATGCAGATTAGGCTACATAAACGGAGGCTATTTGATTGACGGTCATCCGACATATGTAGCAACGGGATGCGGATTATGCACCGTCAGCTGAAAGACAGCTGTTCGTCCTGCCGACAACTCCCTGTTCGGCGGGCACTTCATGCGCGCGGCATACGCACACAATCCTACTTTGCTTTTTGCGCCGCGTCGGGTCAAACGAGCTTATCCCCTCTCGGCGACTGCCTTTATTATACACGCATATCGGCTGTTTGTCAATACGCCCTGCGGATTTTATGCTAAAACGCGGCGGGAATTTGCAAAAAAATATCCCGCGCAGCGGCAAACGCTCATCGCCGCTCCTCGGGGCTGTGAAACAATATTCCATATAGGTGAAATGATATGCCATTGTGAAAAACAGTAGGTATATACTATAATCAGTTTACAATACGTTGGCGCGAAGGTCAAGCGCAAATGAAACAAATAGCATTTCCATGGGGCAAAACTCACGGACACACCTTTGCCGCCGACGAAAAATCAATCCGTTTTATGAGAGGATGATCGGAATGACAGATGTATTTTCCATTAAAGAATTTTCGTTCCCCGAGGGCTTTTTGTGGGGCAGCGCTAGGCAGAAATGCTTGTCTCGGTATCTCTTTTTCTATGGAAACATATTCAAATGAGATTGTCAAAGCAATTTGTTTTGGCGGTCTTATTTTTTATAATCCACACATTCGTATTATCTTCCTTTTTATCCTACAATATAGCCGAAGGAGGTCGAGAGACTATGAAAGAAATCAAAAGGCGGTTGGTACTGGACGATTTTGAGTATCGGTTATTGGTCGGATGCGTCAACAAGGCACAGACAATGTTTCTTGACGAAGACAAACCGGTCGAGGATGTATCTGCACTGCTTCTCATAATCATTGATGCACCGACAAAGAAAATCAAAGTTAGGAGTTGAACGAAATGGAAAAATCATTATTCGAGCAAATGGGCGATACATACAAGCAGGTCGGAGATTATCTGCTCCCCGATGTTGAACTGCCGGAAGAAAAGCCCATCGGTGTATGGGGTACGAGGCACTACCACCACCTGAGAAAAGTAAACCGCATCCTTTTCAGTCAGTTGACGATCAGCGGTAAGATGAATGACTACCTTGCCGACATCGACCGGCAGGCGGAAGAAATGTTTTCTCAGTTGGTAAATCAGTTTGCCGAGCGTGACGGTATTACGGAAGCACTCAAAGCCGCTGACCAAATGGAATGGGTACGCCGGATGAACGCCGTGCGAGCACAGGCGACCGAGATCGTAAACAAGGAACTGATTTATAACTGACGGAGGAAATGAAAATGAAGAAGCTTTTAGTCCTTATCATCGCAATTATCACATTGGTCGGTATAAATACTACCACCCCCACAAAACCCGCTGAAACGCCTGTTATGATGATAGCACAAGATTTTAAGGAGGTCAAGATAATATGGAAAAGTACAAATATAACGAAAGCAACGGGCTATGGTATGAGCTACAGGGCAACTATTACTTGCCGTGTCTGAAACTACCGGAGGAAGAACAGGTGCATATCGGTATATGGGGGCAGCGGCACTTGAATGCAGTTGCGAGTCCATGTGCTTGCTTTTACTCGTATTTTCGGTTATGTCGGTTTAAAAGGTATCTGAATAGGATTTTTGTCGTTTGGCATCTCTAAAACTATCTTCAAATAACTTACCCCAAAACGAGAAAAACCCCGATGAAATCGGAGTTTTTCGGAGGGCATCTTTTTGTTCATAGCGGATTTGATTAAAAAGTATTGAAATACCGGCACGAACACACCTATTTTTTCATATATCCAAACAATAATTATTCCGTACTCATATATGTTGCAAATTTCTTTAAAGGTTTATTTCGGGAAACAGGCTAATTCTCGACAAGCTCGGCATATACCAAATACCTCTGGTAATTGTACGGATACGGATGA
>JBJEQI010000286.1:0-5984 GCA_051881675.1 Acutalibacteraceae bacterium | reverse complement strand
TCGTTATCCTCCGCTTTAGCCTGTTTGAGCTGGGAGATAAGGTTGGAAAGCATACCGCCGGGGACCTGATAGAGCAGGGTGTTGGTATCGACCGACAGAACCTTCGGGTCGAGCGAGCCGCTCTCTTTCAGGCGCTGAGCAACGGTGCGGAAATGCGCCGCCGCCTCGCTGAGCTTGTTCAGGTCAAGGCCGGTGTCGCGGTCGGTGCCTTTGAGCGTGGCGACGAGCGACTCGGTCGCGGGCTGGGAGGTTCCGTTGGCAAGCGGAGAGAGTGCGCAGTCGACAATATCGACGCCCGCCTGCGCCGCCAGCAGGTTGACCATATCGCCCGTACCGGTGGTGTTATGCGTGTGCATATGAATCGGCACGCCGACATTGGCTTTCAGCTTTTTGACGAGCGAATACGCGTCATAGGGCAAAAGCAGGTTCGCCATATCCTTGATACAGATAGTATCCGCGCCCATTTCGGCAAGCGTGTTGGCGAGGTTGACAAAATAATCCTCATCGTGAACGGGGGAAACGGTATAGCTGATCGCCGCTTCGCAGACGCCGCCGTATTTTTTGATGCTCTTGATCGCCTGCTGAACATTTCTCGGGTCGTTCAGCGCGTCGAAAACACGGACGACGTTGATACCGTTCTTGATCGAAAGACGGCAGAATTCATCGACAACATCATCCGCATAATGCTTATAGCCGAGGAGGTTCTGACCGCGCAGCAGCATTTGCAGCTGTGTT
This sequence comes from Acutalibacteraceae bacterium, assembly GCA_051881675.1. Taxonomy (GTDB): domain Bacteria; phylum Bacillota; class Clostridia; order Oscillospirales; family Acutalibacteraceae; genus CAKRRH01. The sequence continues at coordinate 5,249 of JBJEQI010000286.1, read as the reverse complement.
TTCGGCATATGCTGCTTCAGCAGACGGAGCCGCTCCCACGGGTCCTCATTCAGAAATCTCATGCAGGAATCGAATGTCGCGCCGCCCCAGCATTCCAGCGACCAATAGCCCATATTGTCGAGCAATTCGCAGGCAGGGAGCATATCTTCAATGCGCATACGGGTCGCAGCCTGTGACTGATGAGCGTCGCGCAGTATGGTATCCGTAATTTTAAGCGGATTTTTGCTCATAAAACAAAACTCCTTTCAAAGTTTCGATAGTATAGGTTGCCTGCGCGGCTTCATTCCGCCGCGCAGGATTTTGGTTGATGAGTGATCAGCCGAAAATAGCGATCAGAACGCCCGCCGCAATAGCGGAACCGATAACGCCTGCAACATTCGGACCCATGGCGTGCATGAGCAGGAAGTTCGAGGGGTTCTCTTTCTGACCGACGGTCTGCGAAACGCGCGCCGCCATAGGAACGGCGGAAACGCCCGCCGAGCCGATCAGCGGATTGATCTTGTTCTTGAGGAACAGGTTCATGAATTTTGCGAGCAGAACGCCGCCGGCGGTGCCGAGCGAGAAGGCGACAACGCCCATAACCAGAATCTTGAGCGTCTGCCAGTTGAGGAAGTTCTGCGCCGTCGCAGTAGCGCCGACCGTGATGCCGAGGAAGATCGTGACAATGTTCATCAGCTCGTTCTGAACCGTCTTGGAAAGACGCTCGGTAACGCCCGACTGCGCAAACAGGTTACCCAGCATGAGCGAGGCGATCAGCGGCGCGGCTGACGGAACCAGCAGAGAAACGAAGATTGTGATCACAATGGGGAAGAGGATCTTCTCACGCTTGGAAACCTTGCGAAGCGGCTTCATAACGATAGCGCGCTCTTTTTTGGTGGTGAGGAGCTTCATGATCGGCGGCTGAATAACGGGGACCAGCGCCATATAGGAATAAGCGGCAACGGCGATCGGTCCGAGCAGCTCGGGAGCGAGCTTCGAGGTGACGAAGATCGCGGTCGGGCCGTCTGCACCGCCGATAATACCGATCGAGGACGCCTGAGCGCCTGTGAATCCGAAGAGGGTCGAGCCGAAGAAGGTGACGAAAATGCCGATCTGCGCGGCAGCGCCGAGCAAAAGCGAGATCGGATTGGCAATCAGCGGCTCAAAATCGGTCATCGCGCCGACGCCGAGGAAGATCAGGCAGGGATAAATACCGAGCTTAACGCCGAGATAGAGATAGTCGAGCAGACCAGCCGAAACCGAGTGTGCGGCTGTGGCGAGCACATTGCCCGCCATGTCGGTCAGCGCGCCGCCGACCGTATTCAGGCCGTGAGCGGTGACGAGGATATTGGTGCTGTTCGCCAGCGTTTCGCCCGAGGCGTTGACGATCTTGCCCGCCGCGTCGATCATAGCCGCAACGTCAAAATGCTGACCCGCCAGCTCACCGAGCATCTGATTCGTCTGGGTGACGACCTCGCCCGAAGCGAGTATATGATACATCTGGGGATTGACAAGATCGGCGGAGTTGACATAGGTCGCGCCGTTCATGATCGCCCAGTTGACGTGCCCGCCGTCGAAAATGACGCTGTGGAACATTTCCGCGCCGGGGAGGTTGGTGATGAGCATACCGAATGCGATGGTAAGCAGCAGCAGCGGCTCGAATTTTTTGACGATCGCAAGATAGAGCAGAACGCAGGCAATGCCCATCATAACCAGCATCTGCCAGTTATCCGCGATCTTGCCGAACAGCATATAAAAGCCTGTCTGCTGTAAAAATGTGAGAATAGCATCCATACTGTATAATACCGTGAATTTCGCGCAGGGGCTGCGCGAAACAGTCCTTTCCGTAAATTAGCTGATTTTGATGAAAAAGTTGTTCAGCCAAACAATGCGGCGCGCGCCGCAAACCAAGAATCAGCCGATAACGCAGAGGAGAGTTCCCGATTCAACGGTCGAACCCGCGCTGACATTCAGCGAAGCAACGGCACCGTCGCAGGGAGCCATGATCTCGTTTTCCATTTTCATCGCCTCGAGAATCATGAGAACGTCGCCCTTCTTGACAGCCTGACCGTTGGAAACATTGACCGACAGAATGTTGCCGGGCATCGGGCTTTCGATCTTTTCGCCGCTCGCAGGAGCAGCAGCGGGTGCGGGAGCGGCGGCAGGAGCCGGTGCTGCGGGTGCGACCGCGGGAGCGCTCATCGCCGCGTCGGCGCTGACCTGCTCGAGTGTGATTTCATAAGAGGTTCCGTTAACGTTAACGATATATTTCTTCATGATGTGACTTGTCCTTTCAAAATTGATTGAGATTCCGAACCAAGGTCGGCTCGGAGATGAAGATGATCAAAGCTGTTTGACCGATGTGATCTTGATCGCGTCGACGCTTGTGCCGAGATCCTCGGCGATAGCTGCCGAAACAGCGGCGATGAATTCACCGCGCTTTTCAGCCGGCACCGCAGGCGCGGGGGCGGGAGCGGCAGGAGCCGCAGCAGCCTTTGCCGCAGCGGGAGCGGCGGAATCGGACCCCACAAGCCTCGTCAGGAAAGACATCAGCTTGCAGATCAGGACGATACAGATCAGCCCCGCGAATACAATGCCGACGCCCAGAGCGCAGACGAGCAGAGTGTCGCCCATCCCGAGCACGGTATTGCCGTTCATGGCGGCCGCAAAACGAACCGTAAGCATTCGCAAAACCTCCTTTGGACAAATAGTAGAATGCTGACTTATCGGATCAACAAACATTATGCCAATTATATATTGACAACATCGAGAATATTATACTACAACCGCGCTTTGATTTGCAACAGTTTTTTAAATAAAGTTCCATTTTTAACATGACTTACAAAATTAATCGCCCAAAAATTACAATAATAGTCAAATAAGCTATAATATGTATAGGGCAATCGGCTCAAGGCTATTGACTTTTACACTTTATTGTGCTAAAATTATAAAAACAACATTCAAAAGAGGTGCGGTTATGGTCGATAAACTGAAGGGCAGAGAGGCCGACGAGCTGTTTGAAGCGATTTTGAAGCTTCGCACGGTCGATGAGTGCTATGCGCTTTTTGAGGATCTTTGCACGATAAAGGAGATAAAGTCGATGTCGCAGCGGTTTGTTGTGGCAAAAATGCTGCGCGACAAGTGCGTTTACAGTGATATCGTCGAAAAAACGGGCGCGTCCACCGCGACGATCAGCCGCGTCAACCGCTCGCTGCTTTACGGAAACGACGGCTATGATCTCGTCATCAACCGACTGAGGAACGACTGAGCGTATGCCGTATAATGCCGATTTTTCCGCGGTTTATGACCGACTGATCGCGTCGCAGGTGGATTTTAGGCGGTATGCCGCGTTTTTGGGTGAGCTTTGCCGTGAGAGCGGCATTGCGCTTAGCCGCGTGCTGGACGCGGGCTGCGGCAGCGGCGCGTTTACTGCGTGCATGGCGGAATATGCCGAAAATGTTGCGGCGTTCGATCTGTCGCAGGAGATGCTCTGCCTTGCCTCGGCGAGGGTTCCTGAGAATTGCCGCCTGTTTTGCGCCGACATTTGTTCCTTGCAGGCGGATGATGAGTTTGACGCCGTTTTCTGCACGCTTGACGTGCTGAACCATCTGACCGACAAAGCGTCGCTGAAAAGGGCGTTTTCGCGCCTTTCGCGCGCCGTGCGGCGGGGCGGGGCGCTCGCCTTTGACGTGAATACGCTGTATAAGCATCATCATGTGCTGGCCGACAATACGTTTGTCTTCGACGAAGAGGATTTCTACCTTGTGTGGCAGAATTATCGCCGCAGCGATACGGTCGATATGGTGTTTGATTGCTTTTTGCCCGAAGAGTGCGGCTATATGCGCTGCGGCGACGAAATCACCGAGCGCGCCTATTCGGATGAATATATACGTTCACTGCTGTCGGCGGGCGGCTTCCCACGCGTTCGCCGATTCGATTTTGACACGCTCGGGCGCGTCGGGGCGCACAGCGAGAAAACAGTTTATTTTGCAATAAAGGATTGAATGGGTTATGGGTAAATTGATTCGATGCATTTCCGACGACGGTCTGGTTGCCGTTTCGGTGATTGATTCCACCGATATTGCCGCGGCGGCGGAGCAGTATCACAAGACCTCCGCCGTGGTGACGGCGGCGCTCGGCAGACTGCTGACAGCGGCTTCGCTGATGGGCGTTCAGCTCAAAGGCGCTGATCAGACGGTGACCGTCCGCATCAGCGGTGACGGTCCGATCGGTTCGATGACCGCCGTTTCGGATGCGAACGGCTGCGTGCGCGGCTATGCGGCGAATAATAATGTTGAGCTGCCGCTGAACAAAGTCGGCAAGCTGGACGTGGGCGGCGCCGTCGGGCGGGGAGATCTGTTTGTCACCAAAGATCTGCGGATGAAAGAGCCGTATAACGGCGCGGTCCGCCTTGTTTCGGGGGAGATCGCGGAGGACATCGCGGCTTATTTCGCCCGCAGCGAGCAGATACCGACCGTCTGCGCCCTCGGGGTGCTGGTGAATCCCGATCTGACCGTGAAATGCGCGGGCGGCTATCTGATTCAGCTGCTTCCCGCGGCGGGGGAGGCCGAGATCGAAAAGGTCGAGCGCTGTATCGCGTCGATTCCGTCGGTGACGGATATGATGCAAAAGGGCATGACGCCGTTCGAGATCGCTCAGCGTGTGATGAGCGAGTTTCAAATTGAACTGCTCGATGAAAGCGTTGCCCGCTATAAATGCGGCTGCTCCAAGAAAAAAACCGAGCGTGTTTTGTGTTCACTCGGCAGGGAGGAACTTTTGTCGATGGCGGAGGATGAAAACGGCGTGCAGGTGCAGTGCAATTTTTGCAATAAGTGCTATTCATTTACGCAAAAAGAGCTGGAAACACTGGCGGAATCGGCAAAATAATTTTTTTTGAAAAAATTTGAAAAAAGGTATTGACAAATGCCTTAGGGTGTGTTAATATATCATACGTCGCCTGACGAGGCGGACACAATGGGAGCATAGCTCAGCTGGGAGAGCATCTGCCCTACAAGCAGAGGGTCACAGGTTCGAGCCCTGTTGCTCCCACCATGTGGCTCGGTAGTTCAGCCGGTTAGAACGCTAGCCTGTCACGCTAGAGGTCGTGGGTTCGATTCCCATCCGAGTCGCCAGTGACGCCTCTGTAGCTCAGTTGGTAGAGCAGGGGACTGAAAATCCCCGTGTCGATGGTTCGATTCCGTCCGGAGGCACCATTTATTTGCGGATTTAGCTCATCTGGTAGAGCGCCACCTTGCCAAGGTGGAGGTAGC
>JBJEQI010000285.1:2863-5988 GCA_051881675.1 Acutalibacteraceae bacterium | reverse complement strand
AGTACTGTTGCCAGTATTAACAGTGAAATTTTGTTTTGTATTGTTTTTGTTTTTTATTTTATTTTTTCTTTATTAAAATAGAGTTGATTGACAATGTAGTCCCGTATTGCATATTCAGCTCCTCGAGCGACTTGAATCGGTAATGACCGTTTTTCAGCAGGTCAAAATTACGAATAGCAAGCGACGTGCCGAGCGCCACACAGGTCTTCGGATTTTCGACCGTGTTGACCCGAACGCCGATATAATCGGAGATAAACTGCGGCAGACCGTAGAGCAGAGAGCCGCACCCGATCAACGTGATGCCGTCGCGCTTGATATCCCCCGCAAGCTCGGGCGGGGTCTTTTCCAGCACCTCGGCGATCGCCTTGCAGATCGACACCGCCGTGTCGTAAAGCGCGGTGATCATCTCGCTGGTATTGATTTCAAAGGTTCGCGGCATTCCCGTGAACTGATGCTGCCCCTTTGCCGTCAGCGTCAGCTCGACAGGGCGCGGAATGACGCAGCCGAGCTGCTTTTTCATCAGCTCCGAGGTATGCGGACCGATGACAACATTATGCTCATATTTGATATACCGCTCGATCGCGGCATTGAAGCTGTCCCCCGCGACGGGAACCGAATCATACCGCGAAACCGCTCCCATCGACAGCGTAACGATGTCGGTCGTACCCGAACCGATGTCGACGATGATTGAGCCGCGCGGCGTGGTAAAATCAATGCCGAGGCCGAGTGCTGCGGCAAGCGGCGCCTCGATCAGACAGACGTCCCGCACCCCCGAAGCCGAGCAGGCGTTATACAGCGCGCGCTTTTGCATTTCGGTGATCGCGCAGGGAACCGCAACCATCAGCCGCGCTTTCAGCAGCTTATTGTTCGCCACCTGCTGCAAAAAAGCGCCGAGCATGGACTCCGCCATATCGTAATCCGCGATGACGCCGTTGACGATCGGGCAGACCGCGCGAATCGTGTCGGGCGTGCGCCCGATCATGGCATAGGCGTCGTCCCCCGCGGCGATCAGCTCGCCCGTGTGCGCGTAATAGGAAATCGCCGTGTATTCATCCAAAACTATGCTTTTCGCCGCGCAGATAACCGTTCTGCGCGAGCCGAGATCTATACCGAAATCCGTGGTCATTGCCATACCTCGCAGATATTTTTACGCGGGCGGACCGACTCCTCCCGCAAACCGATCTTTTATATATTTATACAAGATTAATTATACAACAAATCCGTCCGATTTACAAGCCATTTCTGCATAAATTCTTATACAATATCTCCGCGCCGTGCTGTGCCGCCGATCGGCGCGCCGATTCTGTGCCGCGGGCGCTCTCCTCTTTGCCCCGATCGGGGCAAAACCGCTCTCAGATCAGCGGTTTTACGACATATCGGTTGATTTTCGGGGATTTTTGATTTATAATGAAGGTAAAACAGGCAAAAAGGAGAAACCAATGGAGCCACACGACTACACGGTTATAAAAATTGACGGCGAATATGCGGTTTTAAGGGAAGACGACGGCACTGAGCTGTTCATCGCGCTGGCGCTGCTGCCCGAGGGCACCGACGTCGACATTCGCCTGCACTATGAAAATTTCGGATACGAAATCGTATGAATAAGCAAGAAATCGAGCAGCTGACCGACCTGTGGGAGCGCCTTTCCCGCGCGGACAAGCCGATCGTGCTCTACGGCATGGGCAACGGCGCGGATAAGATTCTCGACGAATGCGAGCGCCGCGGTATTTGCCCGCGCGGGGTGTTTGCGAGCGATGATTTTGTCAGGCACCAGCGCTACCGCGGTTTCACCGTCAAAAGCTTTGATGAACTGCGCGGTGAGCTTGGGGATATGATCGTGCTGGTGGCTTTCGGAACACAGCGCGCCGAAGTGCTTGGCAACATCAAAAAAATCGCGGCGGTCTGCGAAACCTACGCGCCCGATGTGGCGGTCGTGGGGGGCGGGCTTTTTGACAAAAGCTATGCCCTCGCGCACGCAAGCGAAATTCAGACAATTTATGAACGGCTCGCCGACCCGCTGTCGCAAAAAACGTGGGAGAATATCATCCGCTACAAGATCAGCGGCGATATATCCTGTCTTTTCGCCTGTGAGAGCGACGATGAACCGCTCGAGATCACTGCCGACGAGATTTTTCTCGATCTCGGCGCATACACGGGCGACACCGTGCTCGATTTTGCCGCGCGGGCAGGCGGATATGAGAAGATCATCGCCTTAGAGCCCGACCGCAAAAATTACGAAAAACTGGTTTGCAACACCGCTCATCTGGAAAGGGTCACAGCGCTGAACATGGCGGTGAGCGACCGCTGTTGTGTCCGCCCTTTTGCGATGAACGCCGGCAGAAATTCGGGAGTGATCGCGTCTGCCGCTCGTGCTTCCCGCGCAAAGTCCGCCGCTTTCTGCGACAGCGTAGACAACATCCTCGGCGGCGGGCGCGTCACCTATATCAAGGCGGACGTCGAGGGGGAAGAGGCCACCGCGATCGAGGGCGCTCGCCAAACGATTGCCCGCTTTCATCCGAAAATGAAAATAGCGGTTTATCACCGCTTTAACGATATTCTGACGATTCCGCAGCAGGTGCTCGGCATATGCGGCGAATATCGGCTGTATATGCGCCACAAGCCGTATGTTCCCGCGTGGGACACCGATATGTTTTTTATCTGATCTTGCAGGATTTTGGGGATTTTTTAACAGAAAGGTTGGTACATTATGCCGAAAACAGTCGCGGCGATCTGCACGCCGCTTAAAAACAGCGCGATCGGCGTTATCCGCATTTCGGGGGATGACGCTCTGCGCATAGCGGATCGGGTGTTTCGCCCCGCCGACAGCCGCCGTTGCGCGACCGCCATGGCGGGATATACCGCCGCCTACGGGCAGGTGTTCGACGCAAACGGCAGCTTTGACGACGGCATACTGACCGTTTTTCGCGCGCCCCATTCCTATACGGGCGAGAACGTCGCCGAACTGTCGCTCCACGGCGGCGAAGCTGTGCTGAAGCGGGCGATGCGGGCGATTCTGGACTGCGGCGCGTCCCCTGCGGGCGCAGGTGAATTTACCAAACGCGCGTTCCTGAACGGCAAGATGTCGCTGACGCAGGCGGAGGCGGTCATGGACGTTATCTCCGCCG
>JBJEQI010000285.1:0-2763 GCA_051881675.1 Acutalibacteraceae bacterium | reverse complement strand
AACGGCAAGATGTCGCTGACGCAGGCGGAGGCGGTCATGGACGTTATCTCCGCCGAGAACAACGACGCGCTTCAATGCGCACTGAATGTCAAAAACGGCAAAATATTTGAGCGGGTGCACGAAATCAGCGACGAGCTGAGCTATCTTGCCGCGTCCGCCGCGCAGTATATCGACTTCCCCGAGGAGGGCGTTCAGGACTATGATTTCAGCGGGCTTCACGCGGGCATTCTCGCCGCCGCCGAGAAGCTCGACGCGCTGATCGCGGGATTCGACGAGGGCAAAAAGATCAAAAGCGGCATCGACTGCGTAATTGTCGGCAAACCGAATGTCGGAAAGTCGACGCTGATGAATCTGCTCACCAAATCCGACCGCTCGATCGTTACGTCGGTCGCCGGCACCACCCGTGACATCATCGAAGAAACGGTTGAGCTGGACGGAATCGCCCTCCGCCTTTCGGACACGGCGGGCATCCGCGAAAGCAGCGACGAGGTCGAATCCATCGGCATTGAGCGGACGCGTCAGCGCATGGCGGCGGCGCAGTTGATATTGGCGGTGTTTTCCGCCGATGAGCCGCTCAGCGAAAACGACTTTTCACTGCTGGAGGCTATCCAACCGCTGCCGCACGTCATCATCCTCAACAAAACCGATCTAAGTGCGGGCGCGGTTTCGCTCATTCTTGAGCGCTACGGCCAGCCGATACCGATGTCGGCAAAAACGGGCGAGGGCTTCGATGAGCTGAAAGCGGCAATCCTTTCCGCCGTCGGGCGGCATCGCATCAGCGCCGACTCGGTCTATCTTGCCAACGAGCGCCAGCTCGAAACAGCCAGGCGCGCGCGCGCCTGCCTCGGCGACGCGCTCGGCGCGCTCGAGCTCGGGATCACCGTCGACGCGGTAGGCGTTTCGCTCGAATCGGCGATCGGCGCATTGCTGAGCCTCACGGGCGAGCGGGCGAGCGAGGCGGTCATCTCGCAAGTGTTTGAAAAATTCTGCGTCGGCAAATAACACGCGCCGGCATAACGCGGATATCGCGGCTCGCACCTTAAACGCAAGGCGTTTTGCTGGCTCCGCATTGCGGCGGAATACGCATCAAAAAACAGGGCGGATAGTATCCGCCCTGTTTTTATTTTGATAGCCCCGAAAGCGAGCGCTCACCGCCGCGACAGGATTTCGGTGATCTGCGAAAGGCTGTCGGCAAAATACACGCCCTTTTGCCTGTATTCGGATGAAAAACCGCTCTCTATCATCTGCCGAAGCAGCGCTTTGAGGCTATTATAATAGCCGCCCAGATTATAGAAAATGCACGGCGCGTCCAACTGCCCCAGCGACACCTTGGATAGTATCTCCGCGATCTCCTCCAGCGTTCCCGTTCCGCCGGGAAAGGCGATAAACGCATCGCCCAGCTCGATCATCTTTGCTTTGCGCTGCGCCATATCCTCGGTGACGATCAGCTCGGTCAGCCCGTCGTGCTGCAATTCCGCGTCTATAAAAAACTGCGGCTCAACCCCGATCACTCTGCCCCCTGCCCGCAGGGTGCGCTCGGCAATTTCGCCCATAAGCCCCGATTTAGAGCCTCCGTAAATCAGCGTGTGCCCGCTTTTGCCGATCCATTCGCCGAGCCGCCCGACCTCCTCTTTGAAAATCGGATCGTTGCCGATCGCCGCGCCGAGATAAACCGTAATATTCATATCCACCTTCTCCACCTTCACCCTGCCCTTCATTCACACGATACATTAAACTCATTACAGCCAAACACCCGCTGAAAAACAAGCGTTCATCAGCGGGTGTGTGCATTTTTGATCCGTATGAATCCGCTCGGATTCAAAACCGCTTAACAGCGGCGAAACGCTGTTCGCCCCGTCAGCAAGCGCCGTGAGCGAGCATAGCGTTAACGACCTTTTCAAAGCCCGCGATGTTCGCGCCGACAACATAGTTGCCCTCTGCGTCGTAGCGCTTGGCGGCGTCGTCGATGTTGTGATAGATGTTCTTCATAATGTTCTGAAGCTTCTCATCGACCTCTTCAAATGTCCAGCTGAGTCTTTCGCTGTTCTGCGACATCTCCAGCGCGGATGTAGCAACGCCGCCGGCGTTTGCCGCCTTGCCGGGAACAAACAGAACGCCGTTCGCCTGCAGATACTTGGTCGCCTCAATCGTGGTAGGCATATTCGCGCCCTCCGCTACTGCGAAGCAGCCGTTCGCAACCAGTGCCTTGGCGTCGTCGAGGAGCAGCTCATTCTGCGTTGCGCAGGGAAGAGCAACATCGCACTTAACGCTCCAAACGCCTCTGCCATCATGATACTCAGCGTTCGGACGATAGTTCTTATACTCGGTCAAACGAGCGCGCTTGACCTCTTTGATCTCCTTAACGGCGTCGAGGTCAATGCCCTCCGCGTCATAAATCCAGCCGGTGGAATCGGAAAGGGTAACGACCTTGCCGCCGAGCTGCATAGCCTTCTGCGCGGCATAGATAGCAACATTGCCCGCACCCGAGATAACGACCGTCTTGCCCTCGAGGCTCTTGCCGTGGCATTTGAGCATCTCATCAACGATGTAGAGCAGACCGTATCCGGTAGCTTCGGTACGAACGAGCGAGCCGCCGTAGGTCAGACCCTTACCGGTGAGAACGCCCTCATACAGACCGCGGATGCGCTTATACTGACCGAACATATAGCCGATCTCACGCGCGCCTGTTCCAATATCGCCGGCGGGAACGTCGGTATCCGCGCCGATATATTTGCAAAGCTCTGTCATAAAGCTCTGGCAGAA
>JBJEQI010000284.1:4180-6058 GCA_051881675.1 Acutalibacteraceae bacterium | reverse complement strand
AGCGTCCTTTTCGCCGTCGGCAAATCTGACGGTGATCTCGTCGCCGCACTCCAGTTCATCCGCCCGCAAAACGGCGCCGCCGCTTTTAAACACGGCGCTGTATCCGCGCACCAGCACGCTCATGGGGCTGAGCGACTCAATCTTCGCCGCGGCGGAGATAAAGCTCTGCTTTTTTTGCGCAATGGCCGAGGAATACCCCGCCGAGAGCGCGGAATCCAGCCCGTCGAGCAGCTGCCTGCGCTGGTCGATCATGGTGCGCGGGTCGCGCAGACAGGGTCTGTCCGCCGCCGCGCGGTATTTCAGCATTTTCTGCTCAAAGGCCCGCCCGAGCATGACGCGAAGCCTTGTTTTCACATTCTCAAGCTTCGGCAAAAGCTCAGCCCTGTCGGGCACCGCCAGCTCCGCCGCCCCACTCGGCGTGGGCGCGCGCAGATCGGCGGCAAAATCGCATATTGTAAAATCGGTCTCGTGGCCGACCGCCGAAATCACGGGAATTTTACTCGCGCGAACCGTTCGTGCCAGCGCTTCATCGTTGAACGCCCAAAGGTCCTCAATCGAACCGCCTCCGCGCCCGATGATAATAGTATCGGCGCACTGCGCCTCATTTACACGGCGAACAGCGTCGCAAAGCTGCGGCGCGGCCAGCTCGCCCTGAACCTGCACCGGGCACATAATGATCTGCGTCACCGGAAACCGCCGCGAAATAATATTCATAATATCCCGCACCGCCGCACCGGTCGGCGAGGTAATCACCGCAACTGCGCGCGGAATCCGCGGAATAGGGCGCTTTTTGCTCGCGTCGAAAAGCCCCTCCTCCAGCAGCTTGCGCTTGAGCTGCTCAAAGCGAACCGACAGCTCGCCGACACCCTCGCGCCGCATGGAGGTGATGTAAAACTGATACTGGCCGTCCCGCTCATAGAGCGAAACTCTGCCCTTGCAGATGACTTTCATACCGTTTTCGGGCGAAAAGTCGAGCTTTTGCGCATACTGGCGGAACATGACCGCCTTGATCAGACCCGTTTCATCTTTCAGTGAAAGATAAAAATGCCCCGACTTATAGTGGTTGGTAAAATTGGATATTTCACCGACCAGCGTAATATCCCGAAGATATGCACTGCTCTCGAGCAGCGATTTGACATACATATTCAGCTGAGTAACCGTCAGCACTCTGCTTTCCTCCGCGCTCAAAAGCGGCTCACCTCCGTTTATAACAATTTTCATTCATTCGGCAAAGTTTTCGCAAAACAGCTTCGCCGCCACGGCCATTCCCGCGGCATTATCGCAGGAAAACTCGGGCGCGGCGAAAATTCCGTCACCAATGCTCGCGCGGATCAGCGAATTGCTCATCACGCCGCCCGCATAAACCATCGGCAGATCGCCGAGGCGCTGCAAGACCGCGTCCCTCATGCCGATTGCCGTGCGGCAGATAAATTCGAGCGCAAACCGCGCAACATCCTCGCGCCGCTCGCCCGACGACAGCATTTTGCCGCAGATATTTTCCAGCCCCGACAGGCAACAATCCGCGCCTTTTAAGCAGATTTTCGGCTCTCTTGTCAGCCTGCCGCCTGCCGACAGCCTGTCCAGCTCGGCGCCTGCGGGGAACATCAGCCCCATTTGCACGCCGACGCGGTCGATCACCTGCCCCGCGCTCAGATCGAGCGTTTTGGCGGCAATATCGCACTGAATGATGTTTTCCGCGTCGGGCGCAACGCTCAGCAGCTCGGTGGTCCCGCCCGACATATGAAACGCGGCGAACCGCTCATGAATCAGATCGAGCCTATCTGCCGAGAAAAGCGCCGCGAGCACATGGCCGATCTGGTGCGAGGAGCGGTAAAGCGGAATATGCATCGCCTGTGCGATCGCCGCCGCGGCGGAAAC
>JBJEQI010000284.1:0-4080 GCA_051881675.1 Acutalibacteraceae bacterium | reverse complement strand
GAATCGTCAAAAACGGCGACAGACGTGGTGTAGTTGCTCGTGTCGATACCGATATATGCGCTCATTCTTCAATCGTCGCGGCAACCGAACCGAGGATGCCGTTTATGTAGGAGCGATCGTCCTCGGCGCCGTACTTTTTGGCAAGCTCGACCGCCTCATTGATCGCGACGCCGATGTCGATATCGTCGCAGTACAGCATCTCATAGACGGCGATGCGCATAATGCACATCGGAACGCGCGCAACGCGGCTGACCGACCAGTTTTTGCAATTTTCCGCTATTTTAGCGTCAATATCGGAGATGTTTTCCTCGATTCCGCGCACCTCCGCCGACACAAACTCCGTGGGGGTAAAATCGCGCGAAAGCTCCGCCATTTCAAAGATCTCACCGATCGGCTCGTCATGAAATGTTTTTTCATAAACGAGCTGTAAGATCTGTTCCCTTTGCTCAAATCTCGATAACTTTTGTGACATAAACCCTTAAATCCTTTACTCAGCCGACTGCGCCGCCAGCTCAACCTCGCAGATATGAACATTGACCTTGGCGACAACGCTGCCCGTCATATTCTGCACCGCTTCTTTAACAGCCTGCTGAATTTTGACCGCGACGTCGGCAAGGCGAACGCCCTCCCTGACCTTGACAAAAATATCCAGATAGATCTGGTTATCCCTGAGCACAACATGGACCGGCAAAACAACCTGCTTTGTTTTCAGCATGGTGCGGATGTTCTGCGGCTTCGGAACAACATCTTCAACGCCGTCGATGTCTTTCGCGGCGACGCAGGCGATCTTTGAAACGACCTCCTCCGAAATCACAAGACTGCCGGAATTATTATTTCTGAAATCCATAGAAAATACCTTCCTTTTCCTCAGCCGCGTCGGCGGCAATTCTGTCGTGAAAAATTTGTATATGTTTATTATAGCAAACTTTTCCCGTCATAACAACTATTTTATTTCAATAATCTTAATATTTTCAAGCGAAATATCGGAATTTGAGGTGACAATGTCCTGAATCTGACGCGTTTCACTCTCCAAAAGCCCGTTTTTCGAACATTTCACGATCACGCTGACGCTCTTCTCCGTCATCACCGCCACGCAGTTTTCAAAGCCCTTGGCGGTGATCAGCATCTCGATATTGCTCTCGTCGCGGGAAAGCTTAGTCAGCGTTTCGACGGATTTGCCCGCTGAGGTCTTTGCTTCATCGGTGGATTTCACATTGTTGATTACATCGTTCAACGCCGACAGCGACTGCTTGCGCTCGTCGTTGCGCTTGATGCGCGCGGCGGCAAAATAGTCGTCCTCGGCGGCGGTCGCCTTGGCGGTTGCGTTGACATACTTCGCGTCGCCGAGATACTTTTCCGCCGCAGTCGTCGAAAGCGAACCGCGCAGAGCGACGCTCCCCGTTTTGGAGGAATACTGCCAGTTGAGATACACCGCGGCGGACAGCGCCGTTATCAGCAAGGCAAATACCACCGTTCGTTTGATGATGACCCCTGCGCTCAGTTTTGTTTTCATATTCATCTTCTCCTTTGTGATTATTCATAATAGCCCGTAACGCAAACCTTCTCTTCGTCTATATCGAGCGCCGTCGTCACGACCGACCGCACCGCGGCGCTCACGGCGGGATCGTCGCCGCCCTCGCAATTGATCACCGCGCCCTTGACCGACGGCATGACCGCCGTGATGACAAGCGGCGTTTCATTGCCCGACGAATCTTTCATGATCACATAGCTGTTTTCCGCCCCGCTTCCCTTTTGAATCTTTTTATTACTGCTCTCCGACTGCTCGCTCGACTGGCTTTTTCCCTCGCTGGCATACACATATTCAATATCGGAGTTCAAGGTGATGACCACATTCACCCGCTCGCCGACAATCGGGCAAACCGCCGACTTGATCTGAAGCTGGAGCGCTTCCTTGTATTCCGCCGCCGTCAGCGTCGGGGTCGGCGCGGCTTCTGTTTTCTCCTCTTTTTTACCGCCGAAAAAGCTTGAGAGCGCAATCAGCAGTATCCCGCAAAGCCCGATTATCACCAGTATTTTCGGATTCTTCAGCGTATCGGCGGCGAGTTGCTTGATATCTTTCATGCGTTTGATCTTCCTTTCTCTTCGTCCGGCTCGGGCGGCAGTTCTTCCACTTCAACGTCATACCCGAGCGTATTCTCGGCGGCCCGTGCCGCGGACGACGCTTTTTCAATATCGGCGGCAGCAACAGCAAGGCAGGCTTTGTTAATTACTATGCAGTTGTCCGCTCCAATATCCGTGAAAACGCTGATTTTTGCTTCCTCTATCCCAAACTGCCGCAAAAACGCCTCAATATCCTCCTTGGCGGACGCGGCGGCGGCGCGGGAGAGCTGTTCATTCACACTCACCGTCACATTTTGCGCCGACACTTGAGGCAGCTCGATCTTCGGCATCCGCGTCAGCGGCATGATCAGCGACAGCGAAAGAACCGCGCCCGTTAACAGCCGCAGCTGCAGCTTATACGAATCGTCGGGCAGAAGCGACTCGATGATTCCCACGGCGATGGCGGTAAAGCAGACCGATATTACCGCCGCTTTCAGCAGATTGATCATACATTCTCTCCTTTAGCCCGCGGCGGCGTTTGTCAACACGGTCACCGAAAAAATAAACATCACGCCCGCGCAGATCACCACCGACAGCAAAATCATAATCGCGCATGAGGTCGCCTTGATCAGCGCCGACACCGATTCCGTACCGAACATATCCGCCGCCGCGCCGCACAGCGACAGCACCAAGCGCCACACGATCAGCCGTATCAGCAGCGGCAACATCACCGCCAGCATGATGATCACGGCATAGATCCCGAACGAACGGCAAAGCAGGTTAAGGCACTCTTTCATCGAGCCGAGCGCTTCGTTGACCGACGCGCCGACGATCGGCACAAAGCTGGTGATCAAAAAGCGGGCGGTTTTTGCCCCCGCGCTGTCGGCGGTCGAGGATATGATGTTTTTGATCGAAAACACCGCCATATACACCGTCATCGAGATCGACATCGTCCACATGGCGGTCTTTTTAACGATCTCGCCGACGCCGATCAGACGGCTCTCCCCCGAAACACCGCCCGCCGCCGACAGCGCCAGATACATCGCCGAAAACGGCGATACGATATACGACGCAATGTATCCCACCGTTTCGGTCGCAAGAAACACCGCCGACTGAAATCCGAGCGCCGTTCCCGCCTTGGCGGCGGCGATGAGCAGTCCCGCATAGATGGGAATCAGCGCAGTCATAAACGCCGACAGCGCCGTCAAAACATTGACGCAGTCGGTAATCAGCAATGTGACGGGCGATATGATCAGCGCAGCGCAGACCAGCGCCGAAAAGCTCGAAAGCGCGCCGACGCTTGAGGTCTGTTCCTTGGTGCGCAGGCTGTAAAGCAGTGAGCAAAGCAAGATCGCCGTCATGATCACCGCCGCTGTTTTTATCGGTGAAAGAATATAATCGAGCAGCCGCGAGAATATTCCCGAAAGCCCGTCCGCCGAAAATATTTCCGAAAAGGATTGCGGATCGCGCGGCGAAAGATCGTATTCATAGATAATACGGCGGACATCGTCGGGCAGCGATTCCTCCAGATCATCGGGTATCACCGCCGCATACAATTCGGAGAAAATGTCCGTGTCCTCCCCGAGATCGTAGTCGTATTCCGCCGCCGAAGCGCGAAGCGGCACTGTCAAAAACAACAGGATCAGCAGGATCGCCGAAAAAATCATCCTTTTCATCTGAAATTCCTTTCTGCATTCAGCCGATCAGCTCGGTGATCATGGTCACCACCTGCATGATCAGCGGCAAAGACAGCGACGCGATCGTAATTCTGCCGATCAAGTCCACACGGTCGCCGAGCGACGACTGCCCGCAGTCGATGCAGATGTCTTTCGCCGCCTGCGTGATATAGCAGATGCCGAGCGCCTTGAGCAAAAGTGAAATATTTTGCTCGTCGATTCCCGTCTGCGCAGTGAGCGTGCGCACGGCGGTAATGATCTCGCTGCCCTTAAAAACGCCGTATATCAGCAGCAGCGCCGCGCAGACAAGCGATACCCCGAGCGCAAATTCGGGGCGATACTG
>JBJEQI010000283.1:1553-6146 GCA_051881675.1 Acutalibacteraceae bacterium | reverse complement strand
AATACATTTCCGACTGCTTCTCCGGTCGCATTTCCCGCACTGCCGCCGCGCGGCTGATTGAGGCGGAAAACGTGTCCTTAAACGGGAATCCTGCGGGGAAAAGCGCGCAGGTGTCGGCGGGGGATCGAATTGTGATCCGGTTTCCCGATCCCGAACCCGATCGCGCGGTGCCTGAGAACATCCCGCTCGATATTGTGTATGAGGACAATGAGCTGCTCGTGGTGAACAAGCCCAAAGGTATGGTCGTTCATCCCGCCCCCGGAAATTATTCGGGGACGCTTGTGAACGCATTGCTGTATCATTGCGGCGATTCGCTTTCGGGGATAGGCGGCGTGCTCCGCCCCGGCATTGTTCATCGCATTGATAAAGACACCAGCGGGCTGCTGATCATCGCCAAGACCGACAGCGCGCACCGATTCCTTTCCGATCAGATACGCGTCCATTCCTTTACCAGAGAATATGAGGCGGTGGTGCGCGGCACTTTTGACACTGTGAAAGGGACTGTCAACGCGCCGATCGGCAGAAATCCGAACGACCGCAAGAAAATGGCGGTTACGCAAAGCAATTCCAAGCCCGCCGTGACGCATTATTCTCTTTTGCGGCAGTTTGATAAGTTTGCCCACCTGCGCCTCGCGCTGGAAACGGGCAGAACGCATCAGATTCGGGTGCATATGGCGTATATTCATCATGCGGTTGCCAATGACGCCGTCTATGGCGCGGCAGAGCCGATGTGCGATTTTTCGGGGCAGTGCCTTCACGCGAAGAAGATCGGATTTGTCCATCCGAACGGCAAATATTTGGTGTTTGAAAGCAACCTGCCCGCTTATTTTGCCGACTTTTTGAGCAAGCTCGATCGCGGCGCTCGGCGCTGAACGGCGGTCGGCTTTTCGGCGCGAAACTTTATGCAATACTACCTATTTGAACGGAGATACCCGATTTTTGATGAAAAGGTTTGACGACTATCTGATAGTGACCGATCTCGACGGCACGCTGTATCAATCGCAGCACCATATTCCGCAGGTGAATATAGACGCTGTAAATGAATTTATCTCCCTCGGCGGAAAGTTTGCCGTTGCCACGGGCCGCGGAATCGAAGCGGCTCGCTTCATCACCGAGGCAATCCGTATTCCGAATCCGATCATAGTGAACAACGGTCACACAATTTACGACTTTAACCGAGACGAAATTGTTTACAACGTCTATCTTCCCGACCGCATCAAGCAGTTTGCCAAAGAGGTCGCAAACCGATTTCCGTCGGTCGGCGTCGAGATATATTTTGACCGCGATATTTATGTGATCCGCAACAACGCCGTTGTCACCGAGCATCTGGATTATGAAAAGGTGTCGCGGCGCTGTATCACCTTCGAGGAAGCGGAGGCGCTCCCTTGGTCCAAGCTGCTTTTTGCCGATGAGGCGGACAGGCTCGCGCTTGAGATGGATTATGTCAATGAGCGGCTGGCGGACGCGTATGCGGGCGACGGCTTTGAGGTCATTCAAACTTCGCACCACTTTTTGGAAGGCGTGTGCCGCGATATCAATAAGGGGACCGCTGTGCGGGAGCTGGCGCGCCGCTTGTCGGTGCCCCACAACCATGTTTATACGATCGGTAACTTTTATAATGATATTGAGCTGGTGAAATGCGCTCACGGCGCGTGGGTCAAGGATTCGCCGCGCGAGCTTTATGATCTCGCGGAATATATCACCGATTCGACCTGCGCGGACGGCGCTTTCGCCGAGTATGTCCGCTATGTTATGGAACAGCGGGATTAAATAAAACTCGGCGACAGGGCGGCTGCGATGGCAGTGCGCACGACACAAAAATTCGATATAAATTACGCGGTTTAACCGAATGGCGGCCAAAAAGCGCCGCGCGGTTAAAATCGGCGGTTTATGATAGATTAGTTAAAAAATATCCGGAGGTATTGTAATGGATAACTGCAAAAGACGTGAGCTTGAGATTTTCGCCGCAAAGGTGAGAATGGGCGTCATCGAGGGCACCTACAACGCAAAGGCGGGTCATCCCGGCGGTTCGCTTTCGATCGCCGACGTGCTGGCCTATCTTTACAACTGCGAAATGAAGGTCGACCCGAAGAATCCCGACGACCCCGCAAGAGATAGGCTCGTTCTTTCCAAAGGCCACTGCGCTCCCGCGCTGTATGCGGCGCTGGCGCTCAAAGGGTATTTTTCAACCGAGGAGATCAAGCATCTGCGGCATCTCGGCGCGATGCTTCAGGGTCATCCCGATATGAAAGGTATTCCGGGTGTGGATATGAGTTCAGGCTCGCTCGGTCAGGGCATTTCCGCCGCCTGCGGCATGGCGCTGTCTGCGAAGCTCAGCAGCGACGACTGGCGCGTTTATACCATTCTCGGCGACGGTGAGATCGAAGAGGGTCAGGTCTGGGAGGCGGCGATGTTTGCCGCCAACAAAAAGCTGGACAACCTTGTCGCTTATGTGGATTTCAATAATCTCCAGATCGACGGCACGCTCGAGCAGGTCAATTCGCCGTTCCCGATCGACGAAAAGTTCCGTGCGTTCGGCTGGGAAACGATCAGCATAGACGGTCATGACTTCGATCAGATCGCCGACGCTTTTGCCAAGGCGCGCGAAATCAAGGGTCGTCCGACCTGCATTATTGCAAGCAGTGTAAAGGGCAAGGGCGTTTCGTTTATGGAAAATCAAGTTGGCTGGCACGGCAAGGCTCCCAATGCCGAGGAATATGCCGTTGCAATGACTGAGCTTGACGCGGCGCTCGCGCAGCTCGAACAGAACTAACTCTCATCACGAAAGGAACTGTCAACATGAGTGAAATCATCAAAAAAGCCACCCGAGAGGGTTACGGAGCAGGGCTCAACGAGCTTTATAATCAGCATAACGATATGGTCGTTCTGGACGCGGATCTTGCCGAGGCGACGAAAACCGTTACTTTCAAAAAGGCTCATCCCGAGAATTTCTTTGACTGCGGCATTGCCGAGCAGAATATGATGAGTATTGCCGCGGGCATCGCGGCAACGGGCAAGCTCGTTTTCGCCAGCAGCTTTGCCATGTTTGCGGCGGGCCGCGCGTTCGAGCAGGTTCGCAATTCGATCGGTTATCCGCATCTTCCCGTTAAGATCGGCGCGACCCATGCGGGCGTTTCGGTCGGCGAAGACGGCGCGACCCACCAGTGCAACGAAGATATTGCCGTTATGCGCACGATCCCCGGTATGACGATTATCAACCCCGCCGATTATGTTGAGGCGAAAGCGGCGACGATCGCTGCCGCTGAGATCGACGGTCCTGTTTATCTGCGTTTCGGCAGACTTGCCGTCCCGGTGTTCAACGATGAAGCTACCTATGAGTTCACTCCCGGCAAGGGCGTTGTGATCAAAGACGGCGCCGATGTCGCGGTGTTTGCCACAGGTCTGATGGTCAACGAAGCGCGTCTTGCCGCGCAGTCGCTGGCGGAGGAGGGAATCGACGCGGCGGTGATCAATATTCACACCATTAAGCCACTCGACGAGGAGATTGTTCTGAAATACGCCGAGAAGTGCAAGGTTGTCGTCGTCGCCGAGGAGCATTCGATCATCGGCGGTCTCGGCAGCGCAGTCTGCGAGCTGCTCAGCGAAAAACTGCCGACCCGCACCTACCGTATCGGTATGAACGATATTTTCGGCTCTTCGGGTCCGGCGGTTCAGCTGCTGGAGCATTACGGTATGTGTGCCGACAACATCGTCAAGACAGCCAAAGCGGCGGTCAAGGCAAAATAACTTTGCCGATCAAGGCTTTACACATACGAAATAAAAAAATCACCCCGTCGGCAATGCTCGGCGAGGTGATTTTGCTGTAATGCGGGGTGATGCTATATATTTGCGCCGCTCGTTACGCGCGCTTGATCACGCCGCATAAATAGGCGTTCGGGTCGGCGCCTTTTTTGATGTTTTGCAGCATCCGCGCGGTGGAAACAGATTCCGCTATCAGCAGTGCGAGGCAGATCAGCGATATACCCGTCGGGAAATTTGCAACGAGCGGCATGACAACAGGCGCGACGACATAGATAAACACCAGCGACAGTGCGCCCCACATGACCGTGAAGAACGGGGTGATCAGCCCGTTCAGATTGCGGCGCTCACGGCGGTAATCCCAGATGTAAATGCGAAACAGGCGCAGCGCCGAAAATCCGTAGAGATATTCCGCCACCGTGCCGACCGCCGCGCCGAGCAACAGAACGACGATCGGGTGGTCGGTGAAGGGCGTGAGCGTGTAATACATCATCAGCGCGCCGAAGCCGTAGACGGGGCAAAACGGCAGATAGGGCGTGGTTTTCCGTATTTCGAGTTTGCCGCTGACAAGCAGTGCAAACGCGGTTTCCAGCGCGCACCCGACAGCGGAAAAAACAAAGAAAGTGTTGGTAATAAAAAGCAAATCGGCAACTCCTTTCAGCCAAACAGCAAAAATAGAGTTGCCGATTTTTATGAAATTATGCTTTGCAATCAGACTGTTGCCGTATAATGGCTCATTTACCACGCGATCGAGCCGTTTGCCGCACGGTCAGATCTGTTCGTTGTATTTTGCGATAATGCTTTCGGCGCATTTTATGCCGTCGACCGCCGCCG
>JBJEQI010000283.1:0-1453 GCA_051881675.1 Acutalibacteraceae bacterium | reverse complement strand
TCGTTGTATTTTGCGATAATGCTTTCGGCGCATTTTATGCCGTCGACCGCCGCCGAGGTGATTCCTCCCGCGTATCCTGCACCCTCGCCGCAGGGATACAGCCCCGCCACGGACGGCGACTGCATACCCTCGCCGCGCAGAATGCGCACAGGCGACGAGCTTCTGGTTTCGGGGGCGGTGATGACCGCGTTTTTGTCGGCAAAGCCGCGCAGCTTTTTGCCCATCAGCAAAATCCCCTCCCGCAGAGAGTCGGTGACGAACGGCGGAAAAATACCGCCGATTCCGCACATATTCACGTTCGGGCGATAGGTCGGCAAAACCGATCGAATCGCATTATCCCCGCCGTATAAAAACGAGTCAAGCGTTTCGGCGGGGGCGTTGTATCCGCCGCTTTTGCGATAGGCGGCGCGCTCGATTTTGCGCTGAAACTCAACGCCGCTGAGCACGTCGTTTCCGAGATCAGCCGTATCGACGTTGACCAAAACGGCGCTGTTTGCGTTTTCGCCGTCCCGCGAAAAGTTGCTCATGCCGTTGGTGACGACCGATTCCCGCTCGCTCGCCGCGGCAACAACATATCCGCCCGGACACATACAAAATGTGTAGACCCCTCTGCCCGAGGGGAGATGAACGGCGAGCTTGTAATCCGCTGCCCCGAGCCGCCCGCAGCGGGCAAAATCGCCGTATTGCGCGCGGTCAATCATGCTCTGCGGGTGCTCGATGCGCACGCCGACCGAGAACGGCTTTTGCGTCATCATGACCTCGCTGTCCCTCAGCGAATAAAAGGTATCGCGGGCGCTGTGCCCGATCGCCAGCACCGCGTCATCGCAGGGAATGACCGATTCAGTACCCGCGCAGACGACCGCCAGCGAAACGATTTTTTCGTTTGATGTATGAATGCTCTTAAGTCGGCAGTCAAATCGAAATTCGCCGCCGAGGCGAATGATCTCGCGGCGCATATTCACGATCACGCGCCGCAGAATGTCGGTGCCGATATGCGGCTTTGCTTGCCAGAGAATCTCCTGCGGCGCGCCGAAAGCGACAAATGCTTCGAGAACCGCGCGAATACGCATATCGTGGGTCCCCGTGTTCAGCTTGCCGTCGGAAAAGGTGCCGGCGCCGCCCTCGCCGAACTGAATATTGGAATTCTCATTCAGCTCGCCGCCGTTTTGAAACGCCTCAACGTCGCGAATTCGTTTATCCACCGTGCTTCCGCGCTCGATGATCAGCGGGCGCAACCCAGCTTTTGCCAGCGTATAGGCGGCAAAAAGCCCCGCGGGACCCGCGCCGACCACGACAACGCGGCGGCCGCACGCCGCCGATTTCATAAAGCAATAGGGCGACTGCGAAAGAATAGACGCATTTTTGTTCCCCGCGCGGTCAAGCACTGCCTGCTCGTCACCGATCAGACAAACATCCGCCGCCGCGATAAAATGAACGTCGCTTTTCTTTCTCG
>JBJEQI010000282.1:0-6160 GCA_051881675.1 Acutalibacteraceae bacterium | reverse complement strand
TTTTTTAAAAATTTGCCGATTTTGTTTGTGTTTTTATCGGTTTTCTGTTATAATGAATGAAACTGAAAGCAAGGATGTGCTGATCAAATGGACAGGTATCTGATCTATATTCTCCTCGGCGGCGTTGCGCTGGCGCTGGTTTTGCTGGTCGCGCTGCTGATTCTGTTTCGGCGGCAGAAAAGCGGCTCGCAGGACGGTAAGATAGACGATCTTGCCGTGAACCTCGCCGCGCTGAAAGCGGTTTTAGACAGCGGACTGAACGCGGTCAATCAATCGGTTTCGGATCATGCCGCGCGGCTGCAAAACGCCGTTTCGGACAGCAAAAGCGATATGCTCAAAAATCACAGCGACCAACAGCAAAAGCTGTTTACCGCGCTGTCGGAGCAGAATTCCCGCATCAACAAAAGCCTTGCCGACCAGCAGCAAAAGCTGTTTGACTCGCTGAACTTACAGACCGAAAAGACCAATCAGACGCTCAGCGACAATCTGGATAAGCTTCAAAAAAGCAACGAGCAAAAGCTCGAGCAGATGCGCATGACGGTGGACGAAAAATTGCAGAAAACGCTGAACGAGCGCATTGACTCCAGCTTTAAGAATGTCAGCGAACAGCTTGAAAATCTGTATAAATCCATGGGCGAGATGAAGAGCCTGTCCAGCGGCGTGAGCGATCTGCAGCGCCTGCTGACCAACGTCAAGGCGCGCGGAACGTGGGCGGAGGTCCAGCTCGGCGAAATACTCGAGCAGTTTCTCACCGCCGACCAGTTTTGCAGAAACGTTTCCACCAAGCATAACAACGATTTTGTAGAATATGCCGTGAAGATTCCCTCGCGCGAGAACGACGGCGAATTCATCCTCCTCCCGATCGACTCAAAATTCCCGCAGGAGGACTATCTGCGGCTTCAGCAGGCGGCGGACAACTGCGACAAGGCGGCGGTCGAAGAAGCGGCAAAAGCGCTCGCAAAAATTGTGAAAGACGAGGCGGCAAAGATCTCGAAGCTGTATATCAACGTCCCCGAAACCACGGGATTTGCCATCATGTTTCTGCCGACCGAGGGGCTGTATGCCGAGGTGCTGCGGCGGGACGGGCTGATCGAAGAAATCCAGCGCAAATACAGCATTATGATCTGCGGCCCGACCACCATTTCGGCGTTTCTCAACACCCTGCGCGTCGGATTCCGCACCATCGCGATCGACAAGCAGCAGGCGGAGGTCTGGAAGATACTCGGCGCGGCAAAACAGCAGTACGATCTGTTTGAAAAGGCGCTGGACAACGCCAAAAAGAAGATCGACGCGGCAGGCTCGGCGCTGGATAAGGCGAGCGACCGCAACCGTATCATCCAAAAGAATCTGAAAAAGGTGGAAAGCGTATCGGACAGCGATTCCGCCGATATTCTCGGAATCCCGTCGGATTCGGGCATTGCAGCGGATAGGGGCGCAGCCGTTTTTGATGACGGCGCGGAAGACGGCGCTGTTTAAGCGCATCACTCGGAAAATAATTTTAATCAGCATTTTACGGCGACAGCGGCAAGGAAATCCTTGCCGCTGTTTTGCTGTTCGGCATTTCAGCGCACCTGCAAAAAACGAATAATTTGTAAAAATCGCAGAATTACCCTTGACGATACTCGCATATAGGCATTTTAGAGTTCTAATTACATAGCTGACAAAGAGGAGTTTTATCATGGATTTAAAAAGGCTATCCGCTTTGCATGAGAAACTAAACCGACAAATGAAGCACCGCTTTGACGCTTATTTCAGCAATACTACGCTGACCAGCGCGCAGGCGCTGACTTTGGAATTTATTATGGAGAAGCATCGGCACGGAGATGTATTCCCGAAAGATATTGAGTGCTTTTTGGAAATTAAGCCCTCCTCGGTTACCAGTTTGATTGCGGGCTTGGAGCGAAACGGGTATCTTCGCAGGGAAAGCAGCGCCGACGACGGCAGATATGTGCGGCTTGTGCCTACGAAGAAAGCTCTGGATATGCAGCAGGATATATCCGACAGAATATCCCATTATACCGAGCATCTTTATACGGGGATTTCGGAAAAAGACCTGCATATCTTTGAAGCTGTGCTGATGAAAATGACCGAAAATACAGAATAATGCCTATTGCTCTATCGCTCTCGGCAGCGGTATTTTTATGCCGATATATTTAGAACTCTAAATAATTATTGCCAACGGAGGCTCATCAAATGATCAAAGCACAAACATCATCCAACCCGCTTGGAACAGAACGGGTTGGAAAACTTTTAGCGAGGTATGCGATTCCCGGCGTCATTTCGCTGATCATCAACTCGCTTTACAATATGGTTGACCAAATATTCATCGGTCAGGGAGTCGGTCTTTTAGGCAACGGCGCAACAAATATTATTTCACCGATTGCGACCATTGCAATCGCATTTTCCTCTTTACTCGGGACGGTCTTGCCGCTTATTTCAGTCTTCATTTGGGAAAAGGAGAGCCGGAAAAGGCGTCCCGTGCGGTGGGAAACGCCCTGATTGCCGGCACTGCCGTCAGTATTTTGCTGACCGTTCTTGTTTCGGCTTTTCTTGAGCCCCTCTGCACTCTGTTCGGCGCCACCAAAAACATCATGCCTTATGCGCTGGATTACGGCCAAATCATTGCAATCGGATTTCCGTTTGTAATTGTTGCCGTAATTATTAACGCAACGATCCGCGTGGACGGAAGCCCGAAATTTGCGATGTTTTCTATGATGGCGGGCGCGATCGTCAATATCATCCTTGACCCGATTTTCATTTTCATCTTGGATATGGGCGTTGCAGGCGCAGCGCTTGCGACGATCATCAGCCAGCTCATCAATTTGCTGCTGAATATTACCTATATATTCCGCTATAAAACGATTAAGTTAAATAAAGATTCTTTTCACTTCAAGCCCCGCCTGGTCGGAAGGCTCGCAAGCCTCGGCTTTGCCAGCTGTCTTAGCACCATGACGTCAACGCTTGTGGCTATGGTATCCAACAATCTGATGAAAACATACGGCGCCATGTCTGTTTACGGCGCAGACATCCCCATCACGACCTTTGGCCTTTGCATGAAGGTCAGTATGCTTCTGTATTCCGTGGCTTTAGGCGTCGCCAGCGGCAGCCAGCCGATTCTTGGCTTTAATTACGGCGCGCAGAAATATACAAGGGTCAAAAAGACCTTTCTCCTGACGCTGGGAGTGTCCACGATCATCATGACAGCAGCGTGGATTATCTATCAGTGTTTTCCTTTGCAGCTCATACGGATTTTCGGAAACGAGTCGGCTTTGTATGAAGAATTTGCGGTAAAATGCTTCCGTATTTACCTGCTCACGAATATGATCGGCGGCGTGCAGCTGTGTGCGGGCATTTTCTTTCAGTCGTTAGGGCAGCCGATGAAAGCGACCGTCATATCGCTGGCAAAGCAGGTGCTGTTTTATGTCCCCGCCATGCTGATTCTGGCAAAATGCTTCGGCATTATCGGCATTTTGTGGGCGGGGCCTGCTGCCGAGCTGTTGGCGTTCCTGCCGGCAGGCTTCTTCAGCATCCGAGAAATCAAAAGCTTAAATCGATTATCGGCGCAGCATACCGAAAAAGACAGCGCTGAAGACGGCGCAGTTTAAGCGCATATCCGATGCGCCACGCTGGCGGGGTATACGGCTCATTATATCAATCAAACAGGCGCACAATGGTTTCCCTTGTGCGCCTGTCTTACTATGCTTTTTTAGTTTACATAATTTTTGGCTATACATACTTCGCAACGAATCTGCCGCGTTCGACATCGCCCGATAGCCGCGCTCGGGGCATCTCGCCGCTCATCAAATTATTTAATCCTCATCGAAATATCGAACGCCTTGACCGAATGAGTGAGCGCACCGAGCGAGATGATGTCCACGCCTGTGGCGGCGACGTCCGCAATGTTGTCCAGCGTGACGTTGCCCGACGCTTCGAGCAGCGCCGCACCGTTCACGATCTCGACCGCCTTTTTCATCGTTTCATTATCCATATTATCGAGCATAATCACATCCGCGCCGACGCTAAGCGCCTCCTTGACCTCGTCGAGTGTACGCGTTTCCACCTCGATCTTCACCATATGCCCGACCTTCGCGCGCAGATTGGTGATCGCTTTGGTGATCGAGCCCGCCGCGTCGATATGATTGTCTTTGAGCATAGCCGCGTCGGAAAGATTATAGCGGTGGTTCTTTCCCCCGCCGACGGTCACCGCATATTTTTGCAGCGGACGCAGCCCCGGCAGGGTCTTTCGCGTATCGGCGACCGACGCCTTTGTTCCGCTGACCAGCGCCACCGCTTTCGCAGTCGCGGTAGCGATGCCCGACATATGCTGTAAAATATTGAGCGAGGTGCGCTCGCCTTTGAGCAAAGCGGCGGTATGCCCCGAAAGATCGGCGATCAGGTCGCCCTTTTTGACCGCGTCACCGTCTTTTTTATAGCATTTGGCGGTAAAACCGTCATCCAGCAGCTCGAACACGCGCAAAGCCACGTCCAGCCCGCAAAGCACGCCGTCGTCCTTGGCGATATAATAGGCGGTGGTCATATCCTCCTCGGGAAGCCCGAAATCCGTGGATACATCCACATAGTTGATATCCTCATTCAGCGCCGTTTTAATCAGATCGTCTACATAAAATTTGTTCAGAATCATCGGTTCATCGCTCCTCGTAAAATCAATGCCGCCACGGTGGCAAGGCTTTTCGCCTCGCACAGGTCGGTCGTTTTTTCAAATTGATCGTTGTCCAATCTCCGCCGTATGGATTCGATCGTTTTCAGCCCCTTTTCGGCGGCGGTGGGGTCGGGTATGACAAAATGGGACTTTTGCATGATCTCGCGAATCTGCGTGCGGATTCCCTCGGGCAAGGGCGCCGTTCCGTTGACGATTTTCGGCGGCGCACCGTGCACCGCAGTGAAATTCGGGCTGTGTATGCGGCGGCTGATCTCCTTTGCCGCGCGGCGGGAAAACACCAGCGCCTCGAGCAAGGAATTGGAGGCAAGCCGATTTTTGCCGTGAACCCCCGTGTTGGAGCACTCGCCGACGGCATACAGCCTGCTGACGCCGGTAAACGAATTGTCGTCCACCGCGATACCGCCCATCAGATAATGATGACACGGAAAAACAGGAATCGGCTCGCACGTCATATCCACGCCCTCCTCCAGACAGCGCGCATAGATCATCGGGAAACGGTCTTTAATAAATCCGCTGTCCAGCCGCGATATATCCAAATAAAACTTATCCGAGCCTGTCCTGCGGTATTCCATCATGATCGAGTGCGACACCTTGTCGCGCGGGGCAAGCTCCAGCCGCTCATCGTAGCGGTGCATGAACCGCTCATAGTTGCCGTTGAGCAGATAGGCGCCCTCGCCCCTGACCGCCTCGCTGATCAGGAAACGCTCGCGCCCCTCCGCTCCCGCAAAGGCGGTGGGATGAAACTGAATATAATCCAGATCGCGGATCTCGGCGCTCATTTCATAGGCAAGACGGATGCCGTCGCCCGTGGCAATGGCGGAGTTGGTGGTATATTTATACACCCTGCCGATTCCGCCGGTAGCCAGAATGATGAACGATGCGGAAACCATCTGAATCTCGCCGTCGATCAGCAGCTCGGCAAAATAGCCGTCGTTCGCATGATACAGGCTGATACAGGTCGTGTTTTCCGAGATCTCGACATTGTGAAGTGAGCGCACCTTGTCGATCAGCACGGTGGTCATCGCGTCCCCCGTAGAATCCTTATGATGCGCGATGCGGTGTCTGGAATGACCGCCCTCAAGCGTGAGATGCAGACTGCCGTCTTCCTTTTTGTCAAAGTCGACGCCCATATCGTAAATACAGCGCACGTCGCTCGGGCCCTCGTTGCAAAGAATTTCCACCGTATGGGGATTATTCGCCTGATTGCCCGCGATCATGGTATCGTGGATATGATACTCAACTTTGTCGTTGATCTCGTCGAGAACCGCCGCAACGCCGCCCTGCGCGAGCGAGCTGTTGGATAGTTTCAGATCACGCTTGGAGCAGATCAGCACATCGAGATCGCTGTCGAGATTCAAAGCGGCATACAGCCCCGACACGCCCGTGCCGAGAATAAGTACGTCGTATTTACCGCTGTTCAGTGCCATTGTAATTGCCTCTTTTATTTGGATTATGCGGATGTTTCCGCTGTAAAGACAT
>JBJEQI010000281.1:0-6171 GCA_051881675.1 Acutalibacteraceae bacterium | reverse complement strand
CCCCGTTTTTGAAAGGAAGTTTACCGTTATGGCAAGAGTTTACAATTTTTCGGCAGGCCCCAGCATGCTCCCCGAAGAGGTGCTGAAAAAAGCGGCGGCGGAGATGCTCGATTATGAGGGCAGCGGCCAGTCCGTTATGGAGATGAGCCACCGCTCCAAGGTTTATCAGTCGATCATCGACGCGGCGGAGGCGCTTGTGCGCGAGCTGATGAACGTCCCCGACAATTATAAGGTCCTGTTTTTGCAGGGCGGCGCTTCGAGCCAGTTCGCCATGATTCCGCTCAACCTGATGAACAAAAGCGGCAAGGCGGATTATGTTATCACCGGTCAGTGGGCGAAAAAGGCTTATAAAGAGGGCGCTCGCTACGGTGAGGCGCATGTCGTCGCTTCCAGCGAGGATAAGACATTCTCCTACATCCCGAAGCTGGATAAATCAACCTTTACTCCCGATGCGGATTATTTCCACATCTGCATGAACAACACAATTTACGGCACCAAGTGGCACGAGCTGCCCGACACCGGCGATGTTCCGCTGGTTGCGGATATTTCGAGCTGCATCATGTCCGAGCCGATCGACGTTTCTAAGTTCGGCGTGCTCTATGCCGGCGCGCAGAAGAATCTTGCGCCCGCGGGCGTAACGCTCGTTATCATCCGCGAGGACCTCATCGGCAACGCGCAGGACATCACCCCGACCATGTTCAACTATCAGACGCACGCCGACAACGGCTCCATGTTCAACACACCGCCTTGCTACACCATTTACATCGCCAAGCTGGTTATGGAATGGATCAAGTCGATCGGCGGTCTGGAGGCCATGAAAGAGCGCAACGAGAAGAAAGCAAAGCTGCTGTATGATTTCCTCGATTCGAGCGAGCTTTTCAAGGGCACCGTTGTCCCCGAGGACCGTTCGCTGATGAACGTGCCGTTTGTAACGGGCGACGCCGATATGGACGCAAAATTCGTCAAGGAAGCTACCGAGGCGGGCTTTGTCAACCTGAAAGGCCACCGCTCGGTCGGCGGTATGCGCGCTTCAATCTACAACGCTATGCCGTATGAGGGCGTAGAGAAGCTGGTCGCGTTCATGAAGAAATTTGAAGCGGACAACAAATAAGCTTTAACGACAATAATTTTTACGAGGTATTACCGATATGTTTAAGATTAAAACTCTCAATAAGATTTCTCCGCTCGGTCTTGACCGTTTCGATAAAAAGTATTACACCTGCGGCGACGACATCGAGAATCCCGACGGAGTTCTGGTTCGCTCGGCTTCGATGCATGACGTCGAGCTGCCCGACAACCTCAAAGCGATCGCCCGCGCGGGCGCAGGCGTCAACAATATCCCGCTCGATAAATGCACCGAAAAGGGTATCGTTGTTTTCAATACTCCCGGTGCCAATGCCAATGCGGTTAAGGAGCTTGTTTTGGCAGGATTGATGCTGTCGTCGAGAAAGATCGTCAGCGGCGTTGAGTGGGCGAAGACGCTGAAAGGCAACGGCGACGAGGTCGGCAAAATGGTCGAAAAGGGCAAGAGCGCTTTCGCCGGTCCCGAAATCAAGGGCAAGACGCTCGGCGTTATCGGCCTCGGCGCGATCGGCGTGCTGGTTGCGAACGCGGCGGATAAGCTCGGCATGAAGGTTTACGGCTACGACCCGTATCTTTCGGTCGACGCGGCGTGGAACCTCTCGCACAATGTCATTCATGCCAACGAGCTGAATGAGATCTATAAAAACTGCGATTATATCACGGTTCACGTCCCCTGCAATAAAGAAACCCGTGAAATGATCTGCGGCGAATCCATTGCCGCTATGAAAGACGGCGTGCGCATCCTCAATTTTGCGCGCGGCGAGCTGGTCTGCAATGCGGATATCATCAGCGCCCTGCAGTCGGGCAAGGTTGCGGCGTATGTCACCGATTTCCCGAACGACGAGGTCATCGGCGTTGACGGCGTGATCGCAATCCCGCACCTCGGCGCGTCCACTCCCGAATCGGAAAACAACTGCGCCACCATGGCGGCGGATGAGATCATCAATTTCCTCGAGACAGGCTCGATCGTGAATTCGGTCAATTTCCCCGCCGTTTCGCTCGGAAGAACCACGAATGTCCGCGCCTGCATCATCCACAAGAACGCTCCGAACCTCATCGCGCAGATTTCGGGTGCTTTCTCCAAGCAGGGCATCAACATCGACAAGCTGATCAACAACTCCCGCGGCGATATTGCCTATACGGTTGTTGAAACCGCCGACGAGGTTCCCGAGGCAGTCACCGCCGAGCTGAAATCGATCGGCGACGTTGTCCGCGTCTGGGTGATCAAATAAGCGATCTCAGCTTCATTCATCCGTTTGATGATAAAAGCCGTCCCTCGGGGCGGCTTTTTTGTATGCAGGAGGATTGAAAGCAACGCCCTTTCGGCTTAAAACATTCACAATTTAACGAAAAATCGGGCTATATTGAAATATTTTGGTTGACATCGTACAATATATAGTATAAAATTAATTATAACTATGTTTTGATTCACAGCCGTTTATGCGGTGCTTCGGATGGCATTTTTTGTGAATATATCCGAACCTGCCGCCTTCAAAAACGGCTGATTGGAATTGCAAAATCCGTTGAAAAGGAGAATTTCGGGATATGCCGAAAAAAGCAAAGGACTACGGTAACGACAGTATCAAATCGCTCAAAGGCGCCGACCGTGTGCGCAAAAAGCCGGCTGTAATTTTCGGTTCGGACGGTATCGAGGGCTGCGAACACTCGGTGTTTGAAATTATCTCCAACTCGATTGACGAGGCGCGCGAGGGCTACGGCAAAATGATCGTCGTCACCCGCTACGAGGACCACTCGATCGAGGTGCAGGATTTCGGCCGCGGCGCGCCTGTTGACTACAACGAGGGCGAGCAGCGCTACAACTGGGAGCTGCTCTATTGCGAGATGTACGCCTCGGGCAAATATTCCAACGATGAGGGAGAAAGCTATCAGTATTCGCTCGGAACAAACGGCCTCGGCCTTTGCTCGACTCAGTATGCCTCGGAGTATATGGACGTTGAGATCAAGCGCGACGGGTTCAAGTATACCCTGCATTTTGAAAAGGGTGAGAATGTCGGCGGGCTTCAAAAGGAGCCGTACAGCGGCAGGGAAACGGGTACCAAAACTCACTGGAAACCCGATTTAGAGGTCTTTTCCGACATCAATATTTCCGCGGATTATTTTAAGGATGTGCTGTCGCGCCAGGCGATCGTAAACGACGGCGTGGTGATTCGTTTTCGCAATCAGGTGAACGGCAAGTTCGAGGTGACCGAGTACTGCTACAAAGACGGCATCCGCGAATTTGTCACCGAGTGCGCGGGCGAGGACGCGCTGACCCCCGTTCAGTTCTGGAGCGCCGAGCGGGTCGGCAGAGATCGCGCCGACCTGAAAGACTACAAGGTCAAGATGAGCGCGGCGTGCTGCTTTTCCAATAAGGCTCAGCTGATCGAGTATTATCACAACTCCAGCTGGCTGGAGCACGGCGGCGCGCCCGAAAAGGCGGTAAAATCCGCGTTTGTTTCGCAGATCGAGGCGTATCTCAAGCAGAATAATAAATATCAGAAGTCGGATTCCAAGGTCACCTTTGAGGATATTAAAGACTGCCTGATCATCGTGACCAGCTCTTTTTCCAATCAGACCTCTTATGAAAACCAGACCAAAAAATCCATCACCAATAAGTTCATTCAGGAGGCGATGACCGATTTTCTAAAGCACAGTCTGGAAATCTATTTCATAGAGAACAAAGACGAAGCCGAGAAGATCATGAATCAGGTGCTGATCAATATGCGCTCGCGCGTCAAGAGCGAAAAGGAGCGCATTAATATCAAAAAAACGCTTCAGTCCTCCAACAGCATGGCGGACCGCGTCGCCAAGTTTGTCGACTGCCGCAGCCGCGATACCTCCCGCCGGGAGATCTACATCGTGGAGGGCGATTCCGCCCTGGGCAGCTGCAAGATGGGCCGGGACAGCGAATATCAGGCCATCATGCCGGTGCGCGGCAAGATCCTCAACTGTCTGAAGGCCGATTACGTCAGGATCTTCAAAAGCGATATCATCACCGATGTGCTGAAGGTGCTGGGCTGCGGCGTAGAGGTTTCCGCCAAGACCAACAAGGATCTGAACTCCTTTTCGCTGGAAAACCTGCGCTGGAACAAGATCGTCATCTGCACCGATGCCGATGTGGACGGTTTCCAGATCCGTACGCTGATCCTGACGATGCTGTACCGGCTGACCCCTACCCTCATCAACGAAGGGTATGTCTACATCGCGGAATCCCCGCTGTATGAGATCACCGCGAAAAACGACACCTACTTTGCCTATAGCGACGCCGAAAAGGGGAAGATCTGCCGGGAGCTGGATGAGGCCCGGATCCACTACACCCTGCAGCGCAGCAAGGGATTGGGTGAAAACGACCCGGAGATGATGTGGCTGACCACCATGAATCCCGAGACCCGCCGCCTGATCCGCGTGACGCCGGCCGACGTGACCGAAACCGCCGAAATGTTTGACCTCCTGCTGGGAGACAATCTGCAGGGCCGCAAGGAATACATTGCGGAAAACGGCAGTATGTACCTGGAAATGGCGGATATTTCGTAAGAAGAAGGCGAGACGATGAAACAAAGAACGGCGGAAATTCTCTGCGTGGGCACCGAGCTGCTGATGGGCAGCACCGTCAATACCAACGCGACCGAGATCGCCGCAGAGCTGGCCGGGCTGGGCATCAACCTGTACCACAGCAGTGTGGTGGGCGATAACCCCGAGCGGCTGGCAGAGGCGGTAAAACTGGCGCTTTCCCGCGCCGATATCCTCATCACCACCGGGGGGCTTGGCCCCACCTACGATGACCTGACCAAGGAGACGGTAGCTGCCTGCTTTGGCAAAAAGCTGGTGCTGCACCCGGAATGCCTAGAGGAGATAAAGGCCTACTTTGCCCGGGCGCACCGCACCATGACGCCCACCAACGAAAAACAGGCCTGGCTGCCGGAGGGCTGCATCGTGCTGCCCAATCCCAACGGCACGGCGCCGGGCTGCGTCATCGAAGCGGGGGACAAGCTGGCCGCGATTCTGCCCGGGCCGCCCCGGGAGATGCGGGCCATGCTGAAAAACGGGCTGGTGCCGCTGCTGACGCAGAAGGGCCAGCGGCTGGTCAGCCATGAGCTGCATTTTTACGGCATCGGGGAATCGGAGCTGGAATACAGGCTGCACGACCTGATGGTGCAAAGCCAAAACCCCACCATAGCGCCTTACGCCGGCACCGGCGAGGTAAAGCTGCGGGTGACGGCCCGGGTGGCGGAGGACGAGGACGCCGAGGCGCTGCTGCGGCCGGTGATGGAGCAGATTTTGGCGGCGGCGGGCGAGTACTGCTACGGCGTGGATGTGCCGGACCTGCAGACCGCCGCGGTGAAGCTGCTGCGGGAAAAGGGGTTGACGGTGGCCACGGCGGAAAGCTGCACCGGCGGCCTGGTGGCCAGCCGGCTGACCGAGGTGCCGGGGGCTTCCGCGGTATTCGGCTGCGGCATTGTCAGCTACAATAACGAAGTCAAAACCGATATTCTCGGGATGGATGCGGCTGTGATCCGGGAATACACCGCCGTTTCGGCCCAGACGGCCGCCGCGATGGCGGAAGCCATCCGCCAAAAGGCGGGGGCGGAGATCGGCATTGGGGTGACCGGCAACGCCGGCCCCGCCGCCAGCGAGGGGCAGCCGGTCGGACTGGTGTTCGTGGCGGTCGCCAGCGAAAAGTACAGCCACGTCAGCCGGATGTTTATTGACCGTCCGGACGAGGACGCCCGGGGGCTGATCCGGCACCTGGCGGCGCTGAAGGCGCTTTCCCTGCTGCGGAAAGCGGCGGAAAAATACTGAAAGTATAAAACTGGCACAATAATCCGAAAGGGAGGAAGCTCATTTGCCACCCAGAAAGAAAAAGGAACCGCAGATCGACCGCCGCGAGGTAAAGGGCGGGCACATCGAGGGGGCCGGGCAGGTGATAGCGCAGCCCATTACCGAAACGCTGCGGGAAAACTATATGCCCTACGCCATGAGCGTCATCGTTTCGCGGGCGATCCCGGAGATCGACGGCTTCAAGCCGGCGCACCGCAAACTGCTGTACACCATGTACAAGATGGGCCTGCTGAACGGGGGACGGATCAA
>JBJEQI010000280.1:0-6218 GCA_051881675.1 Acutalibacteraceae bacterium | reverse complement strand
TTCGCCGCATACGCGAGCAGGGGGTCGTGGACTCCAAATCAGCCGATGATGCGGGCAACGCCGTGCGCGTGATGAACGTGCATAATTCCAAGGGGTTGCAGTTCCCCGTTTGCATACTCGGCGGGCTGGAACGCCGATATGGCGCGGGCGCGGCGAACGATCTTCGTGCCGTGCAGTCGGAAAAGTGCGGTATCGGGCTGAAAATCGTCGATGCGGCGAATTTCAGAAAGTATAAAACCCTGCCGTTTTACGCGGC
The DNA here is from genome assembly GCA_051881675.1 of Acutalibacteraceae bacterium. Taxonomy (GTDB): domain Bacteria; phylum Bacillota; class Clostridia; order Oscillospirales; family Acutalibacteraceae; genus CAKRRH01. The sequence goes on along the minus strand of JBJEQI010000280.1, from coordinate 5,962 downwards.
GGAATCGGAAAACGGCGTGGCGGAATTTTCCGAGGAGATTCGGCTGCTGTATGTCGCCATGACCCGCGCCGAGCAGCAGTTGATTCTGATCGGCGAGTGCGGCACCCGCGGCGGCGCGGCGGAATATATCGCCGACAGGCAGGCGGCGCTGATCAGCGGCGGTATTTCGGAAAACGCCGCGGCAAGCGCCAAATCCTCGCTCGATCTGATCACCTCGGCGGCGCTGATTCACCCGTGCGGCGAATCGCTGACGGCGTCGGCGTGCGGCAAAAAGGGCGAGCCCGCTGTTTATGAGGGAGTTTCGGCAAATGTGGTATTTGCCGATGATATTCCGCCGATCTTTGATGCCGCCCCGCCGCCGAAACGCGCGTTTGATGAGGAGCGGGTCGCAGCTGTTGCCGAGCGGCTGACATATACTTATCCGTATGAGATTGTCAACACGGTGGCGGCGAAGCAGTCCGCGTCGAGGATTGCGCACAGTGAGGAAAATGCGGATTACAGCTGCACGGCGGTTCCGCTGTTCTTGCAGGGGCAGAAGCTGACCCCCGCGCAGAAAGGAACGGTGATGCACAAGCTGATGCAGTATCTCGATCTTGCGACCGCGAAAACCGATGTAAAGGCGGCGCTCGGGCAGGTTTATGATAAAAATGTGCTGAGCGCGGCGGAGCTTGAGAGCATCAACCGAGAGCAGGTCGCGGCGTTTGCCGCATCCCCACTTGCAGAGCGCATGATCAAAGCCGCCGCGGAGGGCAGAATCTACCGCGAGCGCGAGTTTATGGCGGAACTGCCCGCGCGGCGGCTGATGCCGAGCCTGCCGCACGATTTTGACGGCGAAACGGTTGTAGTTCAGGGCGCGGTCGACTGCGTTTTCTTTGAGCAGGGCAAAATGGTGATCGTCGATTACAAAACCGACCGCGTTCGCGATGAAAAGGCGCTGAGCGACAAATATTCTGCTCAGCTGAAGACCTATGAGGCGGCGCTCGGGCAGGTGTTCGGATGCGATGAATCCGAGCTGATCATCTGGTCGTTCGGGCTGAACCGCCAGATCATACTATAAATTTGCACATCCGTGCGAAAGGACGATTTTTATGAAAATACTGATTATTGGGGGAACGGGAACGATCAGCTCCGAGGTTACGGCTCTGCTTTGCCGCAGGGGCGACGAGGTGACGCTGATCAACCGCGGAACCCGCGCGGATAGTACCCCCCTAAACGCCGAGGTAATACGGGCGGATATACAGGACAAGGCCGCAGTTTCGGCGGCGCTGGGGAAGCGGCGGTTTGATGTTGTCGCGGACTTTATCGTCTTTAAAAGAGAGCAGGCGCAGCGCGACTATGAGCTGTTTGCAGACAGGTGCGGGCAATATGTGTTTATCAGCTCCGCCTCTGTCTATCAAAAGCCGCCGACGGGGCATATCATCACCGAGCAAACGCCGCTTGCCAATCCGTTTTGGCAGTATTCAAGGGATAAAATCGCGTGCGAGGAGTATTTTTTTGAGCGGTATCGCCGGGACGGCTTCCCCGTGACGGTCGTGCGCCCGAGCCACACCTACGGCGTTCGCTCACTGCCTGTTATGCTGCACGGAAACCGCGGCAGCTGGCAGGTAATCCGCCGCATTCAGGAGGAAAAACCGGTTCTGATCGCGGGGGACGGCGAGTCGCTCTGGACGATCACGCACGCGTCGGATTTTGCGCCGCTGTTTGCCGCCGTATTGGGCAGGGAGTCGGCGATCGGCGAGGCGTATCAGATCACCTCGGACGAGGCGATGAGCTGGAACCGCATTTACCGCTCGATCGCTGACGCGCTGGGCAAGCCGCTGGTCGCCGCCTATAGGAACTCCCGCGATATTATCGCCCGCGGCAGGGAATACGGCTATGACTTTGAGGGGCCTCTGCTCGGTGACAAGGCGAACAGTGTTTTGTTCGACAACCGCAAGATTAAGGCGCTCGCGCCCGATTATACGATGAAAATGCCGTTTTGCAAAGGCGTTCGGCTGGCGCTGGAGTATATTTTGTCGCACCCCGCGTGCCAGACGAATGATGAAGATTTTGACCGCTTTTGCGACGATATGTGCAGAGCCTGAGCGGCAGGCGCGGCGTGCCGGGAATTTTTTGCGGCGGATACGCGATTTTTGTTGACACAGGCGTGATAATGTGGTAATGTTATTGCAACAAAATACAGCTCCCGGGCTGTAAAAGGAGATTATTATGAACGATAAGCAACTAAAGGAACTGCTTGACAGTCTGACGTTAAGAGAAAAGATCGGTCAGATGTTTCAGGGATTCAGCGGAATGATCGGTGAAGACGGTATTCTGACCGGAAACTACGACAGAAATGATTACAAAGAGGAATACCTGCACAGCATGGGCTCCATGCTCGGCATTTCGGGTAAAGAAAAGCTCGCCCGCATTCAGCGCGAGCACTTAAAGCACAGCAAAATCCCAATGCTGTTTATGCTCGATATTATTTACGGTTTTCGCGAGATTTTCCCGATTTCGCTGGCGCTTGCCTGCTCGTTCGATCCCGAAATGGTGGAAAAAACCGCGCGGATTTCAGCGTCTGAATCGGTGACGGAGGGCATTAACGTGACCTTTTCGCCGATGGTCGATATTTCCCGTGATGCGCGCTGGGGCAGATGCGCCGAGGGCTACGGCGAGGATCCGCTGCTTTCCTCCCGCTGCGCGGCGGCGATGGTGCGCGGCTATCAGGGCGACAGCCTGGCCGACGAGGATACGGTCGTTGCCTGCGTCAAGCATTTTGCGGCGTATGGCGCAACCTGCGACGGCAAGGATTACAACTCCGTTGAGATGAGCGAGCGCAAATTAAGGGGCGAGTATCTCCCTTCCTATAAAGCGGCGGTGGACGCGGGCGTTCGTATGCTCATGACCTCGTTCAACACGATCAACGGCGTTCCCACCTCGGTCAATAAGTTCTTAATGCAGGATGTTTTGCGAAACGAGTGGGGCTTTGACGGCGTTGCTATTTCCGATTGGGGATCGATCGGCGGATGCATGAGCGACGGTGCGGCGAACAGCGGCGAGGAGCTGGCTGTCCGAGCTGCCGAGTGCGAAACGGATATTGATATGTGCGACCCGATCTATGTCAAGCATTTGGAAGACGCCGTGAACAGCGGCAAGCTGTCCGAGGAGGTCATCGACCGCTGCGTTATGCGCATTTTGCGCCTGAAAAACGATATCGGTATTCTGGACGATCCGTATAAATATCTGGACGCCTCCAAAGAGGATACGAACGATTATGCGCAGAATTATGAATTTGCCAAAAAGGCGGTCTGCGAATCGAGCGTTTTGCTGAAAAACGACGGTATCCTGCCGCTGGATAAGTCGGCAAAGGTCGCGGTGATCGGTCCGTTCGCCGAGGAAAAAGACCTTCTCGGCTCGTGGGCGATCAGGGAAAGGGACGAAAACTTCAGCAAACTGACGATCGCCGAGGGCGTGCGTTCGTTCGCGGATGCGGATGTGGCGGTCGAGCGCGGATGCAACGCGCTTCGCAGGAGCGATATCGCGCTGGAATCCTATGTGAGCGAGTTTGAGCATTTCATGCCCGAGATCGACGAAAAAGAGAGCCTTGAAAAGGCGATTGCCGCCGCCAAGAACGCGGACGTCGTGATCCTAACCCTCGGCGAGTGCGCAAGGCAGTCGGGCGAGTCGGGTTCGCGCGCGAATATTGCGGTGAACGACGTGCAGATGGAGCTGTTCCGCGCGGTGAAAGCGGTCAACGATCATATCGTTGTCGTCCTGACCACAGGCAGACCGCTGGATATTTCTGAGATCAACGAGGGTGCGAGAGCTGTTCTCAACATCTGGCAGCCCGGAAGCGCAGGCGGCGAAGCGACCGCTGAAATGCTCTACGGCGTCAGCCAACCGAGCGGCAAGCTGTCGATGACTTTCCCAAGAACCACCGGTCAGGTGCCGATCTATTATTCCTGCCTGAACACGGGCCATTGGCACGAGCACAACTGCGGACTGCGCTATCTTGACACCAGAATCAGCCCGCTCTATCCCTTCGGCTTCGGTCTTTCCTACACCAAGTTTGAATATTCCGATCTTGTGCTTTCGAGGAACGAGATGACCGCGGGCGACGAGATTCAAGTCAGCGTGAAAGTAACCAACGCGGGCGAGCGCGACGGCGATGAGATCGTTCAGCTCTATCTGAGAGATTGCTTCGCAGGCGGCGTATCGCTGCCCGTCAAGCAGCTGAAAGACTTCCGCCGCGTGCATATTCCCGCGGGCGAAACAACCTTGGTGAACTTTACGATCACCGAGGAGATGCTCAAATATTATAACGTCGAGAATGAGTATGTCAGCGAGGCGGGAGAGTTTATTGCGTTTGTCGGCTCTTCCAGCAGTGACGACGACCTGCTGACCGATTGTTTTTACCTGAAATAATGGGGCCGACGGTGTATTGGCTCGCCGCGGCGTGCGTGCTGGCGGCGTGCCTCGGCGCGTGGCTGTATTACCAGACGACCTTTGTCGGCGTGACTGAGCTGCAAGCAGGCTCCGATCGCCTGCCCGACGGCTTTGACGGCGTGCGGATCGTTCATTTGTCCGACTTGCAGAACAGCCGTTACGGCAAGCGGTTTTATCGGCGGATTGTGCGGCTGTGCAAGGAGTGCCGCCCCGATTATATCGTGTTCACGGGCGACATTATCGACCGCAGAAAGTATAATCTCAAAAATGCCGAGCAGTTTGTCGGGCAACTGACCGAGAGCCTGCGGGGCGTGCCGTTTTATTATGTGACGGGCAACCACGAGGCGTGGTGCGGCAGATACGGCGAGGTCAGGCAGATGCTCGAGCGCTTCGGTGTTACCGTGTTGGATGACCGCGCGCAGCTGCTTGCCCGCGGCGGCGATACGGTTCGCCTGATCGGCGTGGATGACCCCGGTTTCATCTCGCGGCAGGCACTTTGCGGCGACGCTCTCGAGGGGTATGCAGACAAGCTGCGGTCGCTTAGCGGCGGGGAGTATCAGATATTGCTGACCCACCGCCCCGAGCTGATCGACGTTTACGCCGCGTGCGGTATTGATTTGGTGCTGTGCGGCCATGCCCACGGCGGGCAGTACCGCCTGCCGCTGATCGGCGCGCTCTATGCTCCGCATCAGGGGCTGTTCCCGAAGCTGTGTCGGGGTGTGCACCGCCGCGGCAACACCGAGATGATCATCAGCCGAGGGCTCGGCAGCGGCAAAATGCAGTTTCGCACCTTTAACCGCCCCGAGATCGTCGCGATCACGCTGCAAAAACGCAAATTTTAAGCGAAGAAATTATAATTCGCGGTTGTCCTTGACACTTTGCGCCATGAGCGCTATAATGTAGAAAACCATATAACGGAAGTAATGATGTATGCTGTTTGAAACAAATGACAAAGTGGTATTTGCGGGCGATTCCGTTACCGATATGGGGCGTGCTTACCCTTACGGAGACGGTCTTGGCGAGGGCATCGGCAAGAGCTATGTTCAGGTCGTGCGCAACATGATCGAAACGGTTTATCCCGAGCGGAATATTAATGTTATCAACATGGGCATCAGCGGCAACACCAGCCGCGATCTGCTGGCGCGGTTTGATAATGACGTTTGCGCATTAAAGCCCGACTGGGTGTCGATCTGCATCGGAATCAACGACGTCTGGCGGCAGTTTGACCGCCCCACGCAGCCCGAAACATGGGTGCTGCCCGATGAATATGAACAAAATCTGATTCAAATGATCGAAAAGATCAAGGATAAGGTCAAGGGAATCTTCATCCTTTCGCCGTATTATATGGAGCCGCAGCGCGAGGATTTGATGCGCGCGAGAATGGATGAGTATACCGCCGTTTGCAAAAAGCTCGCCGAGAAATACGGCTGCATTTTTGTTGATTTCCAGCAGATGTATGAGAACTATTTCGGCGCCAGCGGTGCTCGTCATTCCTCAGCTGTTGCGTGGGACCGCGTTCATCCGAACATGGTCG
>JBJEQI010000279.1:0-6218 GCA_051881675.1 Acutalibacteraceae bacterium | reverse complement strand
CGCATTGCCCGCAGCCCGAAAGGCGTCGCGGCGTTGCCGAGCCCCAGCATATTGGCGGTGATGTTCATCGAGATCGCCTGCGCCGCAGGTGAGCGCATATCGAGGCGCGGGAAGATCAGTTTCATAAGCGGGCGCAGGAGCGCCGTGATGACCGAGGTGAACCCCGATTTCTGCGCAATATTCATCAGTCCGCTGAAAAAGCAGATGCCGCCGCAAAGGGAAATGACAACGCCGACCGCACCCGACGCACCGTCAAATACGGCGCGCGTCAGCACATCCGCACGCCCCGTGCATACGGCGATGACCGCCGACAGAACCATAATTCCCGCCCATATCATATCCAGCACAAGGCCTCACTCCCTGAATGATCATCGGATTTTTGCCGATGAGCCGTGAAATTTCATAAATTATCGCCGCAAATACAATAAAAGCCTTGAAATGAGCGGCGAAAAATAGTAAAATAGTATTAATTATATATGTATCTTTAAGCGGGGTGAGAACTGAAAAATGAAGATCGGATTGTTCAACGATTCCTTTCCGCCGACGATCGACGGCGTTTCCAACTGCGTGTATAATTACGCCGTCAATTTAAGCGGCAATCATGTCCGCCCCGAGGAGTGTACGGTCGTGACGCCGAAGTACCCTCATGTGAAGGATGACTACCCGTTTGAGGTGTACCGCTATTCCTCCGCCGATATTTCCAAAAGAATCGGCTACCGTGTGGGAAATATGTTCTCGCCGCGAATGCTCAAATATCTCAATGACAAGCGCTTTGACATCGTTCACGTTCATTCGCCGTTTACGAGCATGGTCATCGCCTCCGAGCTGAAAAAGATGCGCGCGGGCGTGCCGATCATTTTCACCTATCATACCAAGTTTGACATCGACTTCAAAAAGCGGCTGCGGGTGCATTCGCTGTGCAAAATGGCGGAGCGGTTCATTGTGCACAATATTAACGCCGCCGACGAGGTCTGGGTCGTTTCCGAGGGCGCGGTGCAGAGCCTGCGCAACATCGGATATAAGGGCGAGTGCCGCGTGATGAAGAACGGCACCGACTTTCGGCGCGGCAAGGCGGGCTCTGCCGCCTGCGCGGCGCTGCGAGCCGAGCTTCATATCGCCGAGGATGAAAAGATGCTGCTGTTTGTCGGCAGAATGATGTGGTATAAGAATATCGGTCTGATACTGGATTCGCTTGCCCGCTTGGGCGGCAGTGTGAAATATAAAATGGTCTTTGTCGGCGACGGGGACGACCGCGCCGCCATGGAGGATTATGCGCGCTCGCTCGGAATCGGCGATAAAACCACGTTTGTCGGCGCGGTTCACGATCGGGAGAAACTGCGGGAATATTTTTCGGCGGCAGACCTGTTTTTGTTCCCCTCGACATACGACACCGCGGGGCTGGTGGTGATGGAAGCCGCCGCCTGCGATCTTCCGAGCGTTCTGATCGACGGCTCCTGCGCCGCAGAGGATGTGGTCGACGGTTTTTCGGGATTTTTGTGCATGGAAAACGTCAAAAGCATGGCGGACAAAATCCTGTATGCGCTTGCCGACGATGAGCGGCGCGGGCGCATCGGCAAAAACGCGGGTGAATGCGTGTATCTGTCGTGGGAGGATGCAGTCGCGCGGTCGTATAAGCGCTATTGCGAGATCTATAACGAATTTCACGGCAAAAAGTTTAAGAAAAGCATCATTGAAAAGGCGCTGCCGTCCAATATTAAGAATAATATCAAAAACACCGCCGTCCGCGGCGGTCATGCGGCGCGGGAGATCACCGGGCGAGTGAGCAACGCCGGTAGGACCGCTGCCGAAAGTTTTCGGCAAAGGGTAACAAAAGCGGCGGAGGACGTTCGCCTAAGGGTCGCCGACGCGCTGACCTCGGGTATCCGCTCGGAGGTGGACGACCACAGCGATCACAGCGATCGCAACCGCTCCCGCAAAAACGATAAATAATCCGAAAGGTGAAGAGAATTATGCAGCTTACACAGATCAAAAAAGGCGATACGGTCGCCGTTCTGAAAACCAATATGGGGGATATTAAGATCAAGCTTTTCCCCGAAAAAGCTCCCAAAACCGTGGAGAATTTTACAACGCTGATCAAAAACGGATACTATAACGGTATCATCTTCCACCGCGTTATCAACGATTTTATGATACAGGGCGGCGACCCGACGGGCACCGGCTGCGGCGGCGAGAGTATTTTCGGTCATGCGTTTGAGGATGAGTTCGATATTGAACTGCGCAACTATCGCGGCGCGCTTTCCATGGCGAACGCGGGACCGAACACAAACGGAAGCCAGTTCTTTATCGTGCAGGCGAAAAAAGTGGACGACGGGCTGATCGCTCAGATGAAGCAGCTCGCCGACAGAGGCTTCCCCGAAGAGGTCACCGCGAATTATCAGAAGCTCGGCGGCACGCCGCATCTCGATTTTCGCCATACCGTTTTCGGTCAGGTGGCCGAGGGGATGGACGTTGTCGACGCAATTGCCGCCGTCAAAGTCGGCGCGGGCGACAAGCCGATCCGGGACGTCGTGATCGTATCCGCCGAAACCTATATCGAGGAGTAAGCCGCGCGGTGGGAAATATTTTTAGCTATTTGGCGGGCGTTTCCTCACAGGTGGGAATCCTGTTCGTGCTGATTTTTGTCGGCATCATCATCACCAAGGCGAAGCTGATCCGCGAATCGGGCGTCGGGCAGATTGTGGATATTCTGCTTTATGCCGTTACGCCCTGCCTGATCGTCAACGCGTTTTTATCGGTGAAATTTACCAAGGATACGATCACCGAGCTGGCGATTGCCGCAGGCTGTGCGGTGATCACGCACCTGATCAGCATCGCGGCGGCGCTTGTATTCCGAAAGGTCAAGCCTGAGCGGGCTGCCTCGGTCTACCGATTCGGCGTGGTATTTTCCAACGGCGGGTTCATGTCGCTGCCGATGGCGCAGGCGCTGGTTGGCGAAAAGGGCGTGTTTTTGGTTTCGATGTACGTCATCGTCTTCAATATCATGACCTGGACCTACGGCGTTTCACTGTTCAAATCTGGGAAGAAAACGTCGCTGCGCACAATATTGGTCAATCCGGGCGTGATCGGCGTGCTTATCGGCCTGCCGCTGTTTTTGCTGTCGGTTCCGCTGCCGCAGATCATCACGGCGCCGCTTTCCTATATCTCGTCGCTGAACACCCCGCTCGCCATGCTGATAACGGGTTACTTTTTGCTCACCGCCGACGTTAAGTCCGCGCTGACTGACGGAAAACTCTGGATAGGCGCGGCTCTGCGGCTGATAGCTGTGCCGCTGTGCTGCATTGCGCTGTTCAAATATGCGTTCGGGCTGTCGGGTGAATTGCTCACCTGCCTGGTTATCCCCGCCTGCGCGCCGACCGCAGTCAACACCATGATGCTTTCGGCGAAGTTCGGGGGCGACGCGGCGCTTGCCTCGAAAATGCTCGCCGTGACGACGGTGCTCTCCATCATCACTATGCCGCTGATGCTCGTGCTCGCCGTGTGAGCAGGTGTTGCGGCTGTTATCTGATTTAGTAAAACCTTTTTGGGAAGGAAAAACAATCTATGAAACAACTTGCTACAAAATACGATCCGAGTCAGGTTGAAGATCGGATCTATCAAAACTGGGAGGAGCGCGGCTATTTTCACGCTGAGGTCGATGAAAATAAAAAGCCGTATACGATTGTTATGCCTCCTCCGAATATAACCGGTCAGCTGCACATGGGCCATGCGCTCGACTGCACGCTGCAGGATATTTTGATTCGTTTCCGCAGGATGCAGGGTTATTCGGCGCTTTGGCTGCCGGGAACCGACCATGCCGCTATTGCCACCGAGGCGAAGATCGTCGCCGCCATGGCAAAGGAGGGCGTGACCAAGGACGATCTCGGGCGCGACGGATTTATGGAGCGCGCTTGGGAGTGGAAACGCGAATACGGCGGCCGAATCGAGAAACAAATCCGCAAAATGGGCGCATCGTGCGACTGGCAGCGCGAGCGCTTTACCATGGATGAGGGCTGCTCAAAGGCGGTCAAGGAAGTGTTTATCGGTCTGTATGAAAAGGGGCTGATCTACCGCGGTGAGCGCATCATCAACTGGTGCCCGAACTGCCGCACCTCGATTTCCGACGCCGAGGTGGAATATGAGGAGCAGGCGGGCAAGTTCTGGCATATCCGCTACCCGATGAGCGACGGAAGCGGCGATATCGAGATCGCCACGACCCGCCCCGAGACGCTGCTCGGCGATACGGCGGTGGCGGTCAATCCGAACGACGAAAGATATGCGGCGCTGGTCGGCAAAAAGCTTGTTTTGCCGCTTGTCGGGCGCGAGATTCCGATCGTCGCCGATGATTATGTCGATATGGAGTTCGGCACGGGCGCGGTTAAGATCACACCCGCGCATGACCCGAACGACTTTGAGGTGGGTCTGCGCCATGAGCTGCCCGTTATCAATATCCTGACCGACGACGCGAAGATTGTCGACGAATATGAAAAATATGCGGGAATGGACCGTTATGACGCCCGCCGCGCGATCGTGGACGACCTCAAAGAGGGCGGATATCTGCTCAGCATCGAGGATCACGTTCATAATGTCGGCACCTGTTACCGCTGCTCTTCAACGGTTGAGCCGCGGGTTTCAAAGCAGTGGTTCGTTCGGATGAAGCCGCTCGCCGCGCCCGCGATCGAAGCGGTAAAATCGGGCGAGACCAAGTTTGTTCCCGAGCGGTTTGAAAAGATCTATTTTCACTGGCTGGAGAATATTCGCGACTGGTGCATTTCCCGCCAGCTGTGGTGGGGGCATCGCATCCCCGCATATTATTGCGACGACTGCGGCGAAACAGTTGTTTCCGACGGCACGCCCGCTGTTTGCCCCAAATGCGGAAAAACGCATTTCACGCAGGATCCCGACACGCTGGATACCTGGTTTTCGTCGGCTCTGTGGCCGTTTTCTACGCTCGGATGGCCCGAGAAAACGGAGGAACTTAAATTTTTCTACCCGACCTCGACGCTGGTCACGGGCTACGATATTATCCCGTTCTGGGTCATGCGCATGATGTTCTCGGGCATCGAGCAAACGGGCAAGGCGCCGTTTGACACCGTGCTGATACACGGCCTTGTCCGCGATTCACAAGGGCGCAAGATGTCCAAGTCGCTCGGCAACGGCATTGACCCGCTGGAGGAGATCGCCAAATACGGCGCGGACGCTTTGCGGTTCACCCTCGCCACCAACAACGCGCCGGGCAACGATATGCGCTATTCGCCCGAGCGGGTGGAGGCGTCGCGCAATTTTGCCAACAAGATTTGGAATGCGGCGCGATTTGTGCTGATGAATCTGGATGAAAACGAGCCTGCGCCGCACATTCCCGATGAGCTGCGCACCGAAGATAAATGGATACTTTCCAGGTTCAACGAGCTGGTGCGCGATGTAACCGACAATCTCGACCGCTTTGAGCTTGGACTTGCGGTTCAAAAGTTGTATGATTTTATTTGGGATGTTTTCTGTGACTGGTATATTGAGATCGCCAAGATTCGCTTAAACGGCGAAGAATCCGAAAAAGCCGCGGCAAAGGCGATGCTGGTGTATATCTTCAGCAACACTCTGAAACTGCTGCATCCGTTTATGCCGTTCATCACCGAGGAAATCTGGCTGACTCTGCCGCACGTCGGCGAAACGATCATGACGTCCGCCTTCCCCGTGTTTGACGAAAAGCTGTGCTTTGCGGCTGAATCGGCAGAGTTTGAGCGCGTGATCGATGTAGTGCGCGCCGTTCGCACCCGCCGCGCCGAGATGAATGTCGTTCCCTCGAAAAAGGCGGCGATCTATATCGCGACGGCGTATCGCGACACCTTTGAGCAGTCGAAGAGTATCATCATGAAGCTGTGCAGCGGCAGTGAGGTTGCCGTTTCCGACAGCTATGAGATCGAGAATTCCGTCAGCATCGTTACGAACGACGCGAAGGTCTATATCCCGCTCGGTGAGTTGGTCGATTTCGAGCAGGAGAAGCGCCGTCTAGAAAAAGAAAAGGACGCGGCGGCGAAGAAGCTGGCGCAGATCGAGGGCAAGCTTTCCAACGCGGGATTTTTGTCCAAAGCGCCCGCCGAGGTCGTTGAAAAACAGCGCGCCGAGCAGAAAAAGCTGACCGAGCGCATTGCGATGATCGACCAGTCCATTGCAAAGCTCGGCTGATGAAGTGTGGAATGACGAACCGCTGATTGATGAACGCT
>JBJEQI010000278.1:2515-6242 GCA_051881675.1 Acutalibacteraceae bacterium | reverse complement strand
AGTTACGCGGTTGTTCACCGCGCACCCAGCGGAAAACGATCTCCAAAGGTTCGCCGCTTCGGCGGCATAGCCTTTCACACGGGTGTCACCAAGCCGAAGACAAGCTCTCCTCCCGCGCTACTCATCGCAGCCGCGCCTCTATCCGAATATGCAGTATAGCCAATGCAAAAAAGCATTGCGTTTTTCGGCAAAATGTGCTATACTTTGAAGATGTTGAAACAACACGGCGCAAACACACCTTACCACTATGTATATATTAGCACATCCTGAAAGGAATGTCAATATGCTGAAAAGCGATTTTTACTATAATTTGCCCGAGGAGCTGATCGCTCAGCATCCCGCCGACCGCCGCGATCAGTCGCGGCTTATGCTGCTGGATAAAGCGAGCGGTGCGATCGAGCACAAGCATTTTTGCGATATTGCGGATTATCTGAACGAAGGCGACTGCTTGATTCTCAACAATACCAAGGTCATTCCCGCGAGAATCTACGGCACCCGCGCCGATACGGGCGCGCGGGTCGAGTTTTTGCTGCTCAAAGACCTCGGCGAGGACTGCTGGGAGTGTTTGGCGGGTCCGGGCAAAAAGGCAAAGCCGGGCTATCGCTTCACTTTCGGCGACTTACTGTCCGCCGAGGTGAAAGATGTTTTGCCCGACGGCAACCGCGTCATTCATTTTGAATACAGCGGCTCGTTTTACGAGATTTTAGACAAGGTCGGGCAGATGCCGCTCCCCCACTATATTCATGAGGAGCTTAAGGATAATTCGCGCTATCAAACGGTTTATGCCGAGCATGAGGGCAGCGCCGCCGCGCCGACCGCGGGGCTTCATTTCACCGATGAGCTGCTCGGCAAAATCAAGGAAAAAGGCGTTCGCATCGGCTATGTCACGCTTCATGTCGGGCTGGGAACCTTTCGCCCCGTCAAAGAGGAAAACATCGAAGATCATCTGATGCACAGTGAGCATTATATCGTGCCCGCCGACACCGCCGCGCTTATCAACGAAACCAAGCGAAACGGCGGCAGGGTCATCTGCGTCGGCACTACCTCCTGTCGCACGGTGGAATCCGCGGCGACCGACAGCGGCATTGAAGCCTGCGAGGGCGATACCTCGATCTTTATCTATCCGGGATATAAATTCAAGTGCCTCGACGCGCTGATCACCAACTTTCATCTGCCCGAATCGACGCTGATCATGCTTGTTTCGGCGCTGGCGGGCAAAGATCATGTCATGAACGCCTATGAAACGGCGGTGCGCGAGCGATACCGATTTTTCTCATTCGGCGACGCTATGTTTATCCACTAAACCGCGCCATTTCGCACCTATTCCGACAGACCAACGGAGGAAGACCATGTCTTTTGAACTTATAAAAACCGAAAACAGCGCCCGCAGAGGCTGCCTTACAACCGTTCACGGAACGGCGCAGACCCCCGCGTTTATGAATGTTGCGACCGCGGGTGCGATCAAGGGCGCCGTGTCGGCGTTTGATTTACAAAACGAGCTTCATTCGCAGATTCAGCTGTGCAATACCTATCATCTGCACCTGCGCCCGGGCGACGGCACCGTCAAACGGCTCGGCGGGCTGCATAAATTTACGGGATACAGCGGTCCGATTCTGACCGACAGCGGCGGATTTCAGGTGTTCTCGCTGGCGAAGCTGCGCAACATCACTGAAGAGGGCGTTACATTTAATTCGCATATCGACGGGCGGCGTATCTTCATGGGCCCCGAAGAGAGCATTCGCATCCAGTCCAATCTCGGCTCGACGATTGCCATGGCGTTTGACGAATGCGTGGCAAATCCCGCCGAATACAGCTATGCGCGGCGCTCGATCGACCGTACGACCCGCTGGCTTATGCGCTGTCAGGCGGAAATGAAGCGGTTGAACGCGCTGGAAGATACAGTCAATCCTAATCAGCTGCTGTTCGGCATTAATCAGGGATGCACCTATGCCGATCTGCGCATTGAGCATATGAAGACGATCGCCGAACTGGACTGCGACGGCTATGCGATCGGCGGGCTTGCAGTCGGCGAGCCGACTGAGGTGATGTATGACATCATCGAGCAGGTCGAGCCGTATATGCCGAAAAGTAAGGTTCGCTATCTGATGGGCGTCGGCACCCCGATGAACATTATCGAGGGTGTGCGCCGCGGAATTGATATTTTTGACTGCGTTATGCCCTCGCGAAACGCGCGGCACGGGCAGTTGTTCACCTCCAAAGGCATTATCAATATCAACAACGCCAAATATGCCGAGGACGCCTCCCCTATCGACAGCGAGTGCGGCTGCCCCGCCTGCCGCAATCACTCGCGGGCGTATGTGCGCCATCTGCTGAAAGCGGGTGAAATGCTCGGAATGAGGATGTGCGTGATGCATAATCTGTATTTTTACAATACGCTTATGGAAAAAATCCGCACGCATCTGGACAACGGCACTTTCGAGCAGTTTTACCGTTCGCAGAAAGGCGTTATTGATAAAAGAATTTAGAATCCGCAAAAAAACATCTTGCAATGTACGGATTTTTCTGGTATAATTGCAGATGTTCATATTGGGGTATAGCCAAGCGGTAAGGCATCGGATTTTGATTCCGACATTCGTAGGTTCGAATCCTGCTACCCCAGCCAAAGCCCTAAAGGCGTAAGCCTTAGGGGCTTTACTTTTTCACTCTTCACTCTTCACTTTTCACTCTTCACTAAAAATGCCTTTAGGGCTTTGGAAGTAATAAGTAACAGTGAAAAGTGAATAAGTGAAAGCAAAGGTGATACACTGTGGAAATCATCAATCAAAATATAGATAATGGAAACCCTTTTGACTTTGGAAAAGCGTCCGCTGATTATGCAAAATTTCGCGACATCTACCCACCGGAGTTTTATAAAAAATTGTTGACCGCAAACTATGCATAAGCGGTCAAGCTGTCTTGGACATCGGGACGGGAACGGGCGTTCTTCCGAGAAATATGCATCGGTACAGGGCGAAATGGACGGCGGCGGACATCTCAAAAGATCAAATTGAACAAGCTAAAGCCCTTTCAAAAGGTATGGATATTGCTTACTACGGCGTATCGGCAGAGGATATGTGCTTCCCCGATCATTCTTTCGACGTTATCACAGCCTGTCAATGCTTTTGGTATTTCGACCACGAAACGGTAATGCCGAAGCTGCACCGTATGCTGAAGCACGGGGGTAGCCTGCTTATTTTATATATGGCTTGGCTGCCGTTTGAAGATAAGGTTGCAAAGATGAGCGAAGATCTGGTATTAAAATACAATCCGAACTGGAGCGGCGCGGGAGAAACAATGCATCCGATCGACATACCCGACTGCTACAAAGAATATTTTGAGCTTGTTACCACGAGGAATTCACCGTAAATGTACCTTTTACCCGTGAAAGCTGGAACGGAAGAATGAAATCCTGCCGCGGAATCGGCGCTTCGCTTAGTAGTGCAGAGATTTCGAGGTGGGAGCAGGAGCATAAAGCGCTCCTCCGACGAATTGCTCCTGATGAATTTGACATATTGCATTATATTGCTGTTGCCGAGCTGAAAAAGCGCTAAAACTCGGTCAATCGGGCATAAAAAACAACATTAAAAAACAATCCTGACGAGCAGCACCGCCCTATCAGGATTGTTTTTTTATATTCAGTCGCCGATCAGACGAAATTTTTGCCGGACGAGCCGATCAATTCATCGGCGGCGGCAAGGGTACGGTCGGTCACCTCGGAGCCGATGAT
>JBJEQI010000278.1:0-2415 GCA_051881675.1 Acutalibacteraceae bacterium | reverse complement strand
ATCACATTCTTGATAGAAAGCATAATGCGCGACATTTCGCCGCCCGACGCGATCTTAGCCAGCGGCTTCGGCGGCTCGCCGGGGTTGGTAGAAATCAGAAGCTCGATTTTGTCTGCGCCGGTTTTGGAATAGGGCGCCTGCTCAATCGAAACGGTGATCTTCACCTTCGGCATATCAAGAAACTCGAGCGCGGCGGCAACATCGGAGGAAAAGCGCTTGGCCGCCTGCTCCCTGCTGTCGTGCAGAGCGGCACCCAGCCGCTTGACCTCGGCGACCTGTTTGGACAGATCGGCTGTCAGGCGGGCGATGATCTCATCGGAAAAGCTGATCTTCTCCAGCTCGGCGCGGGCACCTGCCAGAAAGTCCAGCATTTCCTCCTCGGTAGCGCCGTATTTTTTGGAAAATCCGTAATACATATCCAGCCGTTCGTCGATCGCGGCGGATTCATCTCCGTCGAGTTCAAACGATTCCGCCATATTCTCGCAGCCCGACCGAAGCTCCTCGAGCCGAAAACGAATGTCGGTCAGCTCGTCCGCCACAGCGGCGGCGCGCTCGGACTTGTCCGAAACATCGGACATCGACGCACAGGCGGTATCAAGCATCGGAATGACGCTCGGCGATGCTTCATCGTCGGCGTATAAAAGCGCGGCCGTCATGCGCACCGCGTCCAAAATCGACTTGGCGCTTTCAATCTCAAGGCGGCGCTTTTTCAGCTGCTCGATCTCGCCGACATGAATATCCGCCTCGGTCAGCTCGGTCACCTGAAAACGGAGCAGCTCCAGGCGGCGAAGATTCTCGTCGTGCTCGGCGGTCATGGATTTCAGTTTTCTGCGCGTTGTCATCATTTCGGAAAATGCGGCGCGGTATTCTGCCAGAATCGGCGCATTTTCGGCCAGCAGATCGATATACACATAATGCTTTTCGGGGTCGAGCAGCGCCTGCGAGTCGTGCTGACCGTGAATATTGACAAGCAGCGGCGCCAGTTCCCGCACGACCGCCGAGGTGGTCTGCACCCCGTTCACGCGGACGCTGCTTTTGGTTTCGGTGATCGTTCGAACGATCGAAACCTCCCGCTCGTCGCAGGTAAATCCGAGTTCCGCAAGCTTATCCGCCGCGTCGTCGGAGATATCGGTGAACAGCGCGTTCACGCAGGCAGACTTGCACCCCGTTCGAATCAGCTCTTTTGATGTGCGGTTGCCGAGAACGGCGTTGATCGAGTCGATCAGGATCGATTTACCCGCGCCCGTTTCACCCGTCAGCACATTGAAGCCGTCGGTAAACCGAACGTCCGCCCGCTCGATGACCGCTATATTTTCAATATGAAGCGACGTCAGCATCCATAGTCACCACCTGTTAAATGTTATAAAAATGCGCGGCTCAGCCGATAATTTTATTCAACTTTTCGGCCAGCGTGCGCGCCGCGGACTCGTTTTGCGTGATGACGAAGATCGTATCGTCCCCCGCGAGAGTGCCGACGACCTCGGTATGATTCATATTATCCAGCGCGGCGCAAGCGGCGTTCGCCATGCCCGTGTAGCACTTGATCACGATGTCGTTCATCGCGCAGGTAATCGAAATCACGCTTTTGGCAAAAATATCGCTGAACTCGGGAGAGGCGCTGTCCGCCGCCATCGACGCATATTTCTGAACGCCGTTGGAATCGGTGATCTTGATCAGCCGAAGCTCTTTAATATCGCGGGAAACGGTCGCCTGCGTCACATCGCATCCGTCTGCGCGAAGCAGCTCGAGCAGCTCCTCCTGCGTGGTGACGTCGTTATGCGAAATAATGCTTCGGATCTTCTCCAGTCTTGATCTTTTCATCAATACTTGCTCCTTTATTTCATAGAGTAAATAACATTTGCGATCATCTGTCGATCATTTTTTTATATAGCACATCAATAAAACTCTGCTTTTTGATTTTGATCAGCTCGGCGAAGTGATCGCTGTCGCGCGATACCGTAACCGTGTCGTCAGCACTGAGCATGACCGATTCTTCGCCGTCCGCCGTTAAGCAGCACTCGCCGCCCGCACGCGCCGATGCGCGCAGCGTTACAACGGTATCGGGCGAGATCACCAGCGGGCGCGCAAAGAACGAATGGGCGCAGACAGGCGTTACCACCAGCGATTCAAGCGACGGGTCGAGCACCGGTCCCCCCGCCGAGAGCGAGTAGGCGGTCGACCCGGTCGGCGTTGCGATGATAACGCCGTCACAGCGGTACTGAATCTCGGAGTGCGAGCCGAATGTCACCGCCACATCCACGATCCGCGAAGCGGCGCCGCAGGCGATGACCGCGTCATTCACGCAATAGAGCGTGCGCGAACGGCTGCCCGCATCAACGCAGACTTTCAACATCATGCGACGGTCGGTCGAATAATCGCCCGTTTTAAGCGCGGCGAGCATATCCAGCTCATCCG
>JBJEQI010000277.1:0-6261 GCA_051881675.1 Acutalibacteraceae bacterium | reverse complement strand
AGGCTGTCTTTTAAGGCTTTAAGTCAGAATACGCGCAAGCATATCAAGAAGGTTATCTATAAAGACAAAACATAATCCCCCGAACAGGAGAACGCCTCCTGCTCGAGGGATTGCTTGTATTTATGGGATGATAAACGGCTCGGAGAGCCTTTCTGCGCCGCTTGGCAACCTTTACATCAACGGCGCGACCAGCCGCAGTATCTCGCGCACAATGCGCGCAAAAATATTGCACTTGCTGTTTTCGAGGTTCATCTCAAAACAGGAATCCAGCGTTTTCACGAAATCATTGCGCACATCGTAAACCGCGGACGAGCCGTAAAGCACGGCGCCGCATTCAAAATGCAGATACAAACTGCGAAAATCCAGATTGATACTGCCGACGGTTGCGACCTTATCATCCGAAACAAAGGTTTTCGAGTGGATAAATCCGTCAAATTCATACAGCTTGATCCCCGCCTCGATCAGCTCCTGATAATAGGAACGCGTGGTAATATGAACAAAGCGTTTGTCCCAGCGGTGCGGCGTGATAATTCGCACGTCGACGCCGTTTTTGGCGGCGAGCTTCAGCGCAGTGAGCATACTGTCGTCGATGACGAGATAGGGCGTGGTGATATACAGATAATGCTTCGCGGCGGAAACGATGTTGAGATAAACGCTCTCACCGACATTTTCGTTATCCATCGGCGAGTCGGCATAGGGCTGAACGATGCCGTCGGGCAGGACGGACCGATCGGGCTCGGGGCGAAAATCGTCAAAATTCGGCTCCTCGCCGCAGGCAAACTGCCACATTTGCAAAAACATGATCGTCAGGCTCCATGCCGCGGCGCCTTTGAGCATGACGGAGGAATCCTTCCAATAGCCGTGCTTGTCGATCTTGTTGATATATTCATCGGCAAGATTGATGCCGCCGGTGAACGCCACCTTGCCGTCGATCGAGGCGATCTTGCGGTGGTCGCGGTTGTTCTGGAAGGAGGAGAGCGAGGCATGAAACTTATTGAAAACGACGCATTTTATGCCGTAGCTTTCCAGATAGGCGGCGTAATCGTTCGGCAAAAGCAGAAAACAGCCAATATCGTCATACAGCACGCGCACGTCCACACCGAGCGCGGCCTTTCTTTTCAGTATTTCCAAACAGCTGTCCCACATTTCGCCGCTTTGGATGATGAAATACTCAAGGAAAATATATTTCTCTGCCTTTTCCAATTCGGCGAGCAGCGCGGCGTATTTTTGCTCGCCCGGCGAGAGATAAACGGTTTCGGTGTCGGAGTAGGCGGGGAAAGAACAGGCATTGTCCAAATAGCGGATCAGATTTTCATAGTGCGGATAGCGGGCGATCGCGTCGGCGGAATCCATGCATCCGTGCCGATAATGGTGCTTACTGCCCTCGGATATGTCGGCCAGCTTTCGGCTGATTTTTTTGTTGGAAGACTGCAAATGGAAGAACAAAAACAGGATCCCGCCGAAAATCGGAAACAGCAGAATCAGGAATATCCAGATCAGCTTATACTCGATTTTCATATTTTGGCTGATAATATACACGGCGACGGCATAGCTCAAAATATAGAGCGCGCGGTTGACCCAGCTGAGCGCCATCCCGCTCCAGATGATCACAGACAGCATAAAGGCGAGCTGAATCGCCAGCAGGGCGATCACATAAATCCGCCGCCGAAACAGCATACGATACCATTTTGACTTCATACATTTACCTCTTAATCCGATTCGTTTTGAACATTCATCTTTTTCTTTTTATAGATCAAAAACACGCCGAGCGAAGCGGCGGAAATCACGGCGGTCACCGACACAGAGATAATAAAGGTCGGCGAGGTCGGATCGGTGATGCTGGAACCTACGACCGTGATCGCGATAATTCCGGGAAGATTGCCGAGCATACTGCCCGTGACGTATTTGCCGAAGTTGACCTTGTTTGCGCCGAGATACATACTCACGAGGTCCATCGGCAGAACATTGATCACGCGCAGAAAATAGGAGATAAACCAATCGTTTCCGCGCTCAATCTCGAATATTTTTTGCAGCTTCGGATATTTTTCGAGCCGCTGCCCGATCGCTGCATCGCCCTTTTTCAGCCCGAAAAAGTAGGGCAGAAGTGTGCAGATCAGCGCGCCGAGAAAATTGACGATCAGCGCGGCGGGCAGCGGAAAGACGGTCCCCCCGACCACATACAGCACCGCGATCGGAAAAAGAAACGACAGATTCTTCGCCGCATAGATCACCAGCAGAACGATCGCCGCCAGCCAAAGGTTGTGCGGGGTGATGCTCAGAATGGTATCCACCGAAAAAACCTTGAAATATAAACAGAGCGCGATCGCCGCGATGATCAGGCACCACGCCAAAACCGTGCGCACTGTGCAGCGAGTCGAGTGCGGCTTTTCGCCCGATTGTTTTTCTGTTTTACTCATGCGGCGCCGCCTTTCTCAATGGATTAAACGGAGTGATAACAGTATAATTTTAACATAAAGCTTTTTATTTTTCAACCGAAATATTGCGGAAAAATAAAAATCCGCAGCGCGGAATGCTGCGGATGAATAATTTGCGTAGAATTACAGAAAAGGGGAAAGTGCGCTTAATTGTTCAGATAAAACTTGACCAGCGACTGCAAAAGCTCGTCGCGGTCGAGCTTGGTCACCAAACTGCGCGCATTGTTATATGTTGTGATATAAGTCGGGTCCTCGGAAAGAATATATCCCACGATTTGGTTAATAGGGTTATAGCCCTTTGCCTTGAGCGCCTCATAGACTTTTTGCAATGTCATTTTCATTTGAATATCATGGTCATCGCCTAAATAAAAAGTCATGGTCTTGTCTTGCATCGTGTTCAACATCCTTTCTTGATAAAATATGGTATATCTTACTCAATTCAGCGCCGAATTATTCAAAATCGCGGACATTTTTTTGAAAAAGCGGCGGATTTTACTGAAATTCGGTTCGTTTGCTGTCATTTTATCACATTTTTTCAGATAAGTAAACAAAAATTTCCAAAAATTAAGAATTATTTAAATATTACACCTGACGCGCCGTTATGGCATAACGCGGTCACGGCGTGAGAATCTTGCAGTTTCCGAATACTTTGAGCATCAAAAGCTCGTCGGACAGCCCGCACAGCAGGGAAGCAGTCGCTTCGTCGCCGATGTTGCCCGTGAAGTCGACGTAAAAGACATAGCGGAACGGCGACGCTTTATCGGGGCGCGACTCGATGCGGGTCAGGTTCATGCCGCCGGCGGAAAGCATCGACAGCGTTTTATGCAGCGAGCCGGGGGTGTGATCGATTGCGAAGGCGACGCTGATCAGGTCGGCGTCGGGGCGCACGCACATCTCCCGCGATACCGCCATGAAGCGGGTGAAATTGGTGTTGCTCGACTGAATGGACTTTTCGGCGACGGTGAGCCCGTAGATTTCCGCCGAGCGCTCGCCCGCAATCGCAGCCAGCGTTTCGTCGCCGGATTCGGCAACAAATTTCGCGGCAAACGCCGTATTTTCCATTTCGATCGGTTCAAATCCCGACTGAATGATGTACTCGCGGCACTGCGCGAGCGCCTGTTTGTGCGAATAGACCTTTTTGATCTTCGATTTGTCGCCGCCCGCAGTCAGCAGGCAATGCTCGATCGGCAGATCAACCATGGCGCTGATCTTTAAGTTGTATTTCAGCAGAAGATCGTAATTTTCGGAGATAGAGCCGGCATAGGAGTTTTCCGCGGGAACAACGCCCGCGTCGATTTCGCCCGCAGACACCGCCTGAAAAACGTCTTCAAAATGCTCAAAGCTGAGCCGCTCTGCGTCCGCGCCGATCGCCGCTGCCGCCGCTTCGGAATAGGAGCCGTGCGTTCCCTGAAATCCGATCTTTTTCGGAGCGAAGGGGCGGTTTAATGCCGCGCCGAACTCACCGCGCAGGGGATGATTCTTCGTGACCAGCGGATACTGCGCCGCGCGGCTGATGTCCATCATCGTGCCAAACAGTAGTCGGGCCGCCGTTTCCCGCTTGCCCGCCGCGCCGCCGACCTTTTCGAGTATTTCCCGCTCGCGCTGTACATTCAAAACAGGCAGACCGTTTTGCGTTTTATATTCCGCAACACGCTTTGTGCAGTCCATTCGTTTCATAAACAGGCGAATCAGCTGTTCGTCGATTCCGTCGATTTCTTTTCGGATTTGTGATAAATCAAGCGCCATTGCTTAGTCCTCGCTCCTTTCGCAAAGCATCGTATCCATAAGGCAGAGCGCCGTGACAGCCTCCACCACCGCCGCCGCGCGCGGCACAACACAGGGGTCATGCCGCCCTTTGATCTGAATTTCCGTGTCGGTCATGGTGGAAAGGTCCACGGTCTTTTGCGCTCGCGCAATAGACGGTGTGGGCTTGAAGCCGGTGGTGAAAATGATCGGCATACCGTTTGTAATGCCGCCGAGAATGCCGCCGCAGTGGTTGGTCAGCGTGACGACTTTGCCGTCTTTCACGGCGAACGCGTCGTTATTTTCGCTGCCGTGCAGCTCACAGCTGTGAAATCCCGCGCCGAACTCCACGCCCTTTACAGCGGGGATTCCGAAAAGATATTTGGCGAGCTTGCCGTCAAATCCGTCGAAAAGCGAGTCGCCCAGCCCTGCGGGAACGCCGCAGGCAACGCATTCGACCCTGCCGCCGACGCTGTCGAGCGCGCGGCGGTTCTCATCCATCACCGCAATCATTTTGCTTTTCACGTCGCGGTCGATGACAGGAAACGGCATGGCGCGAAGCTCTGATAGCAGCTGCTCGTTCGGGCATACGGGATCAAGCGGCTGATCGCAGACGCCGCCGAGTGACGCCACATGGGAGGCAATTGTGATTCCGCGCTCACGCAACCATTCGTCGCACAGCGCGCCCGCGAAAACGATCGGCGCTGTCAGCCTGCCTGAGAATTTGCCGCCGCCGCGCATATCCAGCCGCCCGCCAAACTTGACGTGCGCCGTATAGTCGGCATGGGCGGGGCGGGGGGTGTTTTTCAGCGAATTATAATCGTTTGAATGCTGATTCGTATTGTAGATGACCGCCTCAATATCACTGCCGTCGGTCACGCCGTTTTCATCCACGCCGCACAGAATCTGCGGCAGATCGGGCTCCTTTCGCGCGGTGGAATACTGAATATTACCCGGCGCGCGACGAGCCATTTGCGCGGATATATCGTCAAAATCAATCGAAAATCCGCGAGGAAATCCGCTAATGATCACGCCGATCTTCTCGGCGTGCGAAGCGCCGTAGACCGAGATTTTCAGGCGCTCGCCGATGGTGGACATATCGTTATTAACGTCGCTCATATCAGTATCCTTTCTGCAAAGAGGTGAAATCGCGAAAATAAGCGGGGTACGATTTGCTCACACATTCGTGGCCGATCAGCTCGGACGCGCCGCCGGCATAAGCACCCATGACCGAAAAAGCCATGGCAATGCGGTGATCTCCCGCGCAGTCGATCGGCCGGCGGGGGGATATTGCCGCGCCGCCGTGAATGATCATGCCGTCGTCGTTTTCGGTGACGGATACGCTAAAACTCCGCAGTGCCGCCGCGACGGTCTGAATACGGTCGCTCTCCTTGAATCGGAGCCGCGCCGCGCCGAAAATGCGCGTGCCGCCTTTGGCAAATGCCGCTGTTACCGCCAGTGCGGGAACCAGATCGGGAATCTGCGCCGCGTCGATCTCGATGCCGCGAAGCGAACCTGCACTGCACCGCAAAGCACCGTTTTCAAAGCGGATATTGCCGCCGAAGCGCTGAATCAGTCGGAAGATTTCCTTATCTCCCTGAACCGAATCGGGGCGAAGCCCCGCCATTTCGATGTCGCCGCCGATTGCACCCGCCGCGAGGAAGAATGCCGCCTGCGACCAGTCGCCGTCGATGGTATAGTCATCGCAGAGATACTGCTGACCGCCCGCGATTTTCCAGCCGTCGGGCAATTCATCCACCGTAACGCCGAAACGCCGCATGGTATCGATCGTCATGTCCACATACGGGCGGGATTGCAGGGGAGTGGTCAGCGTTATGCGGCTTTCTCCTTGCAAAACGGGCAGGGCGAGCAGCAGCCCCGTTACATACTGCGAGCTGACGTTTCCGCTGATTTTGTACTCACCTGCGGTGAGTCCGCCCGATAGGGACAGTGGCAGATGATCGCTACACAAAACAGCGCCGTGCTCCGCAAACAGCGGCACAAACTCGCCGATCGGGCGCTGCGGCAGCCGTCCGCTGCCGACAAAATCAGCGGACGCACCGAGCACCGCGGCAACAGGCAG
>JBJEQI010000276.1:0-1506 GCA_051881675.1 Acutalibacteraceae bacterium | reverse complement strand
GTTTATGCGCCGAATATCTTTGTGACCGACGAGCCTGTGAGCGCGAAAGCGCCTGTAGAGAACGGCGCAGACAGCGCCGCCGAGCGCGGGGATGAATCGGAGAACGCCGCCGCGGCAGAGAACAGTCGGCGCGTTTCGTTTCGCTATGTCGGGCAGGCGTTTGACACTTATATTATTGTGGAGTGCGATAAAAAGCTGATCCTGATCGACAAGCACGCCGCGCATGAACGCATCCTTTTCGAGCGGTTGAAGTCAGTCGCCGCGGCTGAGCCGCAGATGCTGCTTTCGCCGCTGAATGTGACCCTTTCGGCGGCGGAGTATGACGCTGTGCTGACCAACCTCGACCGCATCAACGAAGCGGGCTTTGATATTACCGATTTCGGTATGAATACGGTGCGGGTGCGCAGTGTTCCCGTGTATCTCGACGGAGAGGACGTCAAAGGTCTGATCGAGGAGATCGCCGGTAAGCTGATCAATAAAAATACCGATTTTACGCCCGAGTTTCTCGAGTGGCTGTTTCATAATGTCGCCTGTCGGGCGGCGATCAAGGCGGGGAACCGTTCGACGGAGCAGGAGCTGATCGCGCTCGCCGATACCGTTTTGAACGATGATAAAATCCGCTACTGTCCGCACGGCAGACCCGTTGCTGCGGAACTCAGTGAAAACGAGATCAAAAGGCGGTTTTCGCGGATATGACCGCCGTTTTTGACCGATGCCGCGCGGCAGTTTTGGAGTGAAATTCGACCGTATCGCCGCTCGGGCAGTCGGCTTGATCGGCGCGTAAATTTGGTAAGAGGGGTGAATTGTGTGGAAGAGAAAAGACCCGTGATCGCCGTGGTCGGTCCGACTGCGTCGGGGAAGACAGCGCTCGGCGTCATGCTGGCACGCTCCCTTGATGGGGAGATCGTGTCTGCCGATTCCATGCAGATTTACCGCGAGCTGTCGGTGTCGACAGCGAAACCGACGGCGCAGGAGATGTGCGGTGTGCCGCATCATATGATCGACGTTGCCAGCGTTTGCGAGAGCTATTCCGCCGCGAGGTACTGCCGCGAGGCGTCCCGCGCGGTCGACGATATTCATGCACGCGGGCACTTGCCGGTCATTGTCGGCGGAACGGGGCTGTATGTTGATTCGCTGATCAGCGGGCTGGATTTTTCTGCCGAAGACAGCGACCCCGCGCTTCGTGCGCAGCTGTCTGCCGAGTATGACGCGCTCGGTGGAGAACGTCTGCTCGAGCGGCTGAGAGAGCGCGACCCCATTGCGGCCGGCGGCGTTCATGCCAACAATAAAAAGCGGCTGATTCGGTATCTCGAGCTGTTTATGCTCACGGGCATGACGATCGAGGAGCGGGCAAAGCGCTCGGCGCAGACGCGCTCGCCCTATGCAGCGCTGTATCTGGCGCTTTGCTTTCACGACAGGCAGCTCCTTTACGATCGGATAAACCGCCGAGTAGATCGGATGATCGAAAACGGGCTGGTCGACGAGGTCAGGCGCTATTATGCGACT
>JBJEQI010000275.1:0-6316 GCA_051881675.1 Acutalibacteraceae bacterium | reverse complement strand
CGGTCGGTCGAATAATCGCCCGTTTTAAGCGCGGCGAGCATATCCAGCTCATCCGCCTCCAGCCCCGCCATAAAGCCGAGATGGCCGCAGTTGACGCCGAGAATCGGCTTGCCCAGCATCGCCGCCTGATTCGCCGCGTGGAGAATCGTTCCGTCGCCGCCGAGCGCGATCACAATATCGCACTGCGCGACCATGCGGTCGCTCTCCTCCGACTGCCGCGAATCAACATTCCCGCCGCCCAAAACGGTCGGTCGAATCGCGCAGTCCTCAAGCTTTTTGCAGACGGCACGGACAACAGCTTCGTCCACGCCGTCGCGGCTGAGCCGAATCGCGGCTGAATGAATGTTCATAAAGCACACCTCACATGGGTTTATTCGATCAAAATACGAAATAACGCCGTCAATCCAGCGCCGAATGGGAAAGCGCGGTCAGCTCATCGGTCGAAACAGCGGCACTATCCTGCGGCGCGTCGGATTTTTCAAGATAGATCAAATACTCAATATTTCCCTGCGGGCCTTTGATCGGCGAAAAGTCAAGCCCCAAAACGGAAAAGCCGTTTGCCACTGCAAATTCGCGAATCATATTGACCACGCTGCTGTGAACGCCGCGGTCGCGGACAACGCCCTTCTTGCCGACATTTTCCCTGCCCGCTTCAAACTGCGGTTTGATCAGGCAGACGGCTCTGCCGCCCTCCGCCAGCAGCTCGCGCAGAACGGGCAGAATCTTTCTCAGCGAGATAAAAGACACATCGACCGACGCAAAGGAAAGCGGATCGGGTATCTGCTCGCGCGTCACATAACGGAAATTCGTTCGCTCGAGATTCACAACGCGCTCGTCGGTGCGCAGTTTCCACGCCAGCTGGCCGTACCCCACGTCGACGGCATAGACCTTTTCCGCGCCGTTTTGCAGCATACAGTCGGTAAAACCGCCCGTCGAAGCGCCGATGTCGGCGCAAATCAGACCGTTCAACGAAATATCAAATGATTCCATCGCTTTTTCAAGTTTCAGTCCCCCGCGGCTGACATATTTCATCGCCTCGCCGCGCACCTCGACAGTCTGCGAATCTTTCACGGTAAATCCCGCTTTATCCGCTTTCTGATTATCCACAAAGACGATTCCCGACATGATCAGCGCCTGCGCCTTTTGCCGCGATTCGGCATAACCATGCTCTGTGAGAAAAACGTCCAGTCTGACACTGCTCATTTAGGTTTATCCCTCTTTAACTTCATGATATAGCATTTCAAACACCGAATCCGCGTCCAGCCGCAGTTCACTAAGCGACTGGGACACGCTCGCGTGCTGAACGAACACGCCGTCCACCGCGGTGATGCGGTACTCGCCTTTATATCCGCGCTCCATCAGCCCCGCGGCAAAATGCTCGGCGATGCCGCCCGCCTTGATCCCCTCTTCAAAGAAGAAGATCTTTTTGCAGGGCAGCGCCTCGGCATACGCCTGCTCGTCGATCGGCACAATGCGGCAAAGCTTGATGATTTTAACATTCATTCCCTCGTTTTTAAGCCGTGCGGCGGCTTCGGCAACGGCGGCATATTCCCTGCCGTAGGTCACGGCGCAAACATCCCCCTCGCCGACTGCCGAAACGCTGTCGCAGGGAGATTTATACCCCGCGGGCAACTGCGGCTCGGAACCACGCGGATAACGCACGGCGACCACGCCGCTATCATTATACACCGCGCGCTTGAGCGCATAGCGCAGCTCGTCGTAGGTGCAGGGCGAATACACGGTAATCCCCGGAATCCCGCTTAAAAATGCGGCGTCAAACAGGCCCTGATGGGTTTCGCCGTCCTCGCCGACAACACCGGCGCGGTCGACCGCCAGCACAAGCTTTAAGTGCTGCAATGCCGCGTCGTGCAAAACCTGATCATAGGCGCGCTGGAGAAAGGTGGAATAGACGGCAAAAACAGGAACCAGCCCCGATATACTCAGCCCCGCCGCAAAGGTAACGGCGTGCTGTTCGGCGATGCCGACGTCGTAAAAACGGTTTTTATACTTTCTGCGAAACTCGTTCAGCCCCGTGCTTTCGGTCATAGCCGCGCTCACGGCGCAGATGCGCTTATCGTTGGCGGCAAAGGCGCAAACCGCCTCGCCGAACACCTTGGAATAGCTGTCGGCGCTGGGGATTCTCTCGCCGGTTTCAATGTCGAAGCGCGAAACGCCGTGAAAAGCGGTCGCGGCAGACTCGGCAAAGCTGTAGCCCTTGCCCTTGATCGTGTTGACATGGACGACCACGGGGCGGCGCATCGACTTTGCTGCGTTAAACAGATTCGTCATCTTCTCAATATCGTGTCCGTCGACGGGACCGAGATAATAAAACCCCATATCCTCAAAGATCGTGCTGTTGTACATCAATCCCTTAAGCATAGTTTTCAGCCGCATGATCAGATCGGCAATCGGTCTGCCGATCAGCGGAATACGCGAAAGGAGCTTATAGGTTTTGTCCTTAAAGCTGTAATAATGCGGGCGCGAGCGGATCAGCGCGAGATACCGCGACATAGCGCCGACATTTTTTGAAATCGACATTTTGTTATCGTTGAGCACGACGATGAGATTATCGCGGCTTCTGCCGGCGTTATTCAGCGCCTCATAGGCAAGACCGCCCGACAGCGCGCCGTCGCCGATCACGGCGATAACATAGCCGTTCTCCCCTTTGATCGCCTTTGCCTGCGACATACCGTAGGCGGCGGAGATGGAGGTGGAGCTGTGACCGACGAGAAAGCTGTCGTGCTCGCTCTCATCGGGGCGCGGAAATCCCGAGATTCCGCCTTTTGTGCGCAGGGTGGAAAAACGGTCGAGTCTGCCGGTCAGCAGCTTATGGGTATAGCACTGATGACCGACGTCGAAAACGATTTTGTCCTTCGGCGAATTAAAGCAGCGGTGAATGGCGACGGTCAGCTCAACCGCGCCGAGATTGCTCGCGAGGTGACCGCCGTTTTTCGACACGGTTTCGATCATTTCACTGCGAATCTCGCTGCAAAGAATATTCAACTGTTCTTTGGAAAGCTTTTTCACATCCGACGGTGATTTTATGCCGTCGAGCAACGGATGAGCGCCCACTTTTCGGCAGCCTCCTCTATTTTCAATATGCGAAGCCGTGGGAAAACCGCCGACGGCGCCGCTTATACGACCTATGCAAAGCGATATGCATACATATATGAATAATCATACCACATTTTCATCAGTTATACAAGATTTTTTACAAAATAATTCACGGATATAAGATCTGCTTATATTAACCCTTAAAAACATTAACGGCGCAAATGCTTGACGAACAGCGCGGCGAAAGATATAATGGAATAAGTCATTATTTTTGGAGGTATTCATTCATGTTAACCGCTATCGTAGGCATTAACTGGGGCGACGAGGGCAAAGGCCGCATGGTCGATCTGCTCAGCTCGGATTTCGACATTGTTTCCCGCTATCAGGGCGGCAACAACGCAGGTCACACCGTTATCAACGACAAGGGTAAATTCATTCTCAACCTGCTCCCCTCGGGCATTTTGCGCGAAGATGTTGTCAACGTCATGGGCAACGGCATGGTCATCGATCTGGAGCATCTCACCAACGAGATCGGCAGACTCACCGAAAAAGGCGTTAAGGTTTCTCCCGAGAACCTCAAAATCTCCGATCGGGCTGTCATTACCCTGCCCTATCACGTTCAGCTCGACTGCCTCGAGGAGGACAGGCTCGGCGATAAAAAGTTCGGCTCGACCCGCCGCGGTATCGCCCCTGTTTACAGCGATAAATATATGAAAAAAGCCGTTCGCATCGGCGATCTGCTGGATGAAAAAGCGCTCAGAGCGCGCCTTGACGGTATTGTGGAATGGAAGAATCTCACCGTCGTCGGCGGCTACGGCGCAAAGCCCGTGACCGCGGATGAAATCTTCGACTGGCTGATGAAGTTCGGCAAGCCATTCATCCCCTACATCACCGATACGGGGCGCTATCTGACAGACGCGCTCAAAGACGGCAAAAAGGTCATGTTCGAGGCGCAGCTCGGCGCGCTCAGGGACATTGATTTCGGCATTTACCCCTACACCTCGTCGTCCTCGACCATCGCGGGCTATGCTCCGATCGGCGCGGGCATCCCCGGCAAGAAGCTTGATTGCACCGTTGGTATTATGAAAGCGTACTCCACCTGCGTCGGCGAGGGTCCGTTCACCTGCGAGATGTTCGGCGACGAGGCGGAACAGCTGCGCGCGGCGGGCGGAGAATACGGCGCGGCGACGGGAAGACCCCGCCGAGTCGGTCCGTTCGACGTTGTGGCTTCGCGCTACGGCGTTGAGGTTCAGGGCGCGGATTATCTCGCGCTGACAAAGCTGGATGTTCTCTCCTATCTCGATAAAATTCCCGTTTGCGTCGCCTACGAGGTGAACGGCGAACGCATCGATCACTTCCCCATCGGCGAGGCGCTGAATATTGCCAAGCCGATCGTGGAGTATGTCGACGGCTGGAACTGCGATATTTCTGCGTGCAGAAAGCCCGAAGATCTGCCCGCCGCCTGCCGCGAGTATATTCGGTATATTGAAAAAGCGGTCGGCTGTCCTGTTAAATACGCCTCGGTCGGCGCCGCACGCGACGAATATGTGGAAATGATGTAAACTCCCGCCGAATCCTATTGTCGGCACAAAACCGCATCAAAAAATCACCTGTGATTCTTCACAGGTGATTTTCGCTTTTGATCGGTCGCTTTAGCCGCAAAATTTTAAGACGGCTGCTCCTCATTGCCGAGGTAAATATGCTCATACATTCCGCCGGGAATAAACTCGCGGATGATCGAACTATCCGGCACAAAATCAGCCGACAGCGGCGGAAAAGTGCTGAGCCTTTGCAGGACCGGGTAAAACTCGTTGTCGCAAAGCCGCGCCGTTTCCTCCGCCATGTTTTCCGCGATATATCCCGCGTAAACGAAGGTTTCGTAGCTATGAAAGGTGTTGATCTTGAAGTCGGCGAGCTCCTTGAACGGATAGAGATATTCCCACTCGCCGCGCAGCACCGATTTCCAGATGGAAAGTGTATTTTCGGCGCCGAAGCCGCGGTAGAGCCGATCGCGGATGAGCCGCCGCAGCATACGGATGTCGATACCGCTGATGATCTCCTCGTCCGCGTCGTTTTTGATGCCCGTCGACACGCTGACAAACACTTTCAGAACACCGCTCAGACCCTCGGAGATGATCGGATTGAGCGCGTGTATCCCCTCGATAATCACCACTCCCCCGTCGCCCACGCAAACGCGGCGAGGCGCGGCAAAGCGGCTCTGCGTCTTAAAATCAAACCGCGGCATCGTTGTCTGCCCCTCGGCGGCAATTTCGGCAATGCACCGCTTGACCAGCGGGACGTCGAGCGCATACACGCTCTCAAAATCCGGCTCGCCCGCATCGTTGACGGGATACTTATTTTTCTCGAGGAAAAAATCGTCCAGCGAAACCACAGCGGCGGTTCTGCCGCGCGCGGTCAGCTTATCCCGCAGGATATTGGCGGTCGTCGTCTTGCCCGAGCCGGACGGACCGCTGAGCAAAACCACGCGCAGCGAGCGGTCGGCGGCGACCGCGTCGGCAAGGCAGTCAAGCTCGCCGTCGAACCGCCGCTCGGCGGCAAGGACAAACGCGCGGGGATCTTCATTTAATTCACGCACCAGCAAGGATTTATATATTTTCGGCATATCGGACCTCCCTGAGGGATTCATCGGCAGTAAAGTGCTTCAACTATTATTATGCGCGGATGCACGGCATGAGAACAGAGGAATCTTTATAAAAATTATAAAATAAACCGATTCTCCTGTCAACAAAATGCATAATAATTTAAAATAACTTTAAAATAGCCAAAAAAGATATTGAATAACCGCCGAAAAAATTGTATAATAAAATTAATTATGTCGGCAAGGCAGTATTCGGTCGGTTTTGAAAGGAATGGAGAGCCCATGGATTATACCAAAGCAGAGGTATTGCGGTTCGTTGAAGAAAACGACGTTAAGTTTGTCAAGCTCGCTTTTTGCGATATTTTCGGCAGGCTTAAAAATCTGAACCTCTTTGCGGAGGAACTGAAAAAGGCCTTTGACCGCGGTATGCCGTTTAATGCGCACGGTGTTGACGGTTTTGCCGCTCTCGAGCAGGATGAGTTGTATCTGAAGCCTGTTTCGGGAACGCTGAACGTTCTGCCGTGGCGGCCGCACGAGGGCTGCGTCGCGCGGCTTTTGTGCGACATTGTCAAGTTCGACGGCACCCCCTTCGGCGGCGACGCGCGGAATCTTCTCAAGTCCGCCGTAGCCGAGCTGAAAGCCCTCGGCTATACCTGCGATATT
>JBJEQI010000274.1:0-6319 GCA_051881675.1 Acutalibacteraceae bacterium | reverse complement strand
CAAGGGTTCCCGTGAAAATGTATCTGAAAACCATGAAGCCGATTCTGATATTTATACTGATCACATCGGTTATCAATATTCTGTATATCCACAGCGGAACACTGCTGTGGTCGTTCTGGATCATTCGGATATACACAGGCGGCATTTCCACCGCGGTGTTTGTGGCGATCCGCATCACCTTGCTGATTATCATCAGCGGCGCGCTGACCTATACCACCACGCCGACCGATCTGACCGACGCGATCGAGTATTTGCTTCGCCCGATCGGGGCGCTCGGCGTCGATACGCACACCTTTGCCATGATGATGACCATTGCACTGCGGTTTATTCCGACGCTGATCGAGGAAACAGACAAGATTACGTCGGCGCAGAAAGCGCGCGGCTCCGATATGGATACGGGCAATTTGATTCAGAAGATCAAATCGGTGATTCCCGTGCTGATACCGCTTTTGGCGGGGTCGATTCGGCGCGCGACCGAGCTTGCCGACGCGATGGAATGCCGCTGTTACCACGGCGGAAAGGGCAGAACCAGGCTCAAAACGCCGAAAGCCTCCGGCAGGGACTATATTGCCGCCGCCGCTTGTGCTTTGCTGCTCGGCGGTATTATCACGCTGAATATTCTGTTTTGAAAGGGTGAGCCGCGATGCGCTGCCTTATGACAATAAAATACGACGGCGGCGCCTATCACGGCTGGCAGGTGCAGAATAATGCCGTCACCGTTCAGCAAACGGTGCAGGACGCGCTGGAGACACTGTTCGGCTACCGCCCCGCTGTGACGGGGTGCAGTCGTACCGATTCGGGGGTTCATGCGCGCAAATATTGTTTTCATTTTGATTACGGCGGAACGATTCCGCTCGCCTCGCTGCCCGGTGCGGTTAACGCGCATCTGCCCGATGATATTGCGGCGGTTGGCTGCATCGCGGTGGAGGATGATTTTCACGCGCGGTACAGCGTTCGCTCCAAGCAGTATGTGTATGAGATTTTCAACGGCAGGGTGCGCGACCCGTTTTTGCGCGGGCGGGCGTATCATGTCAGCGCCCCGCTGGACGAGGTAAAAATGAACCGCGCGGCGAAAGAGTTTATCGGAACGCACGATTTTTCGGCGTTCTGCGCGGCGGGCGCTTCGACGGTGGACAATACGCGGACGGTGTTGGAATCCAAGGTGGAGCGCCGCGGCGACTGCGTTCGTTTTACCGTTTCGGCTGACGGCTTTCTTTACAACATGGTGCGGATCATGGTCGGCACCTTGCTGGACGTTTCGCAGGGGAAGATTCATCCTGACGACATCGCGGATATTATTGCCTCCAAACAGCGCGCCCGCGCGGGATTTACAGCGCCCGCGTGCGGACTGTATCTTTGCGACGTCAGATATGATTTTGAGGTTTGATATGGATAACGAGAGCAAGAAAAACAAGAGATCGGGCAAGCCGATGGGCTACTCCGCCAAGTCGGGCGGCAGGATTAAGCGCGATATACCGCACCAAACGGCGAAGCCGAAGCGCTCCGCTGTCGGCGCAGGCGCTGCTGCTGAGAAACCCCGCACGGCGGCGCGGGATTTACCGCGCAAAAAGGCGAAAAAATCGCCGCAGGCAGAGCCATCTTTCAGGGAAATGCCGCGTGATGAGTATGATCGCGCCGCGGCGGAAGCGCCGCATGGGAAAACGCCGCCCGAGATTCGCACAAAAGCGGCGCGGCTGCCCGACGAGCCTGCGGCAGAAGACTCGGGCAAGCCGAAAAAGCCGAAATTCGCGCCGAAAAAAGCCGCCGAAAAAGGTCGGCGATTCATGCGCGGTGCCGGCACTGCGGGCGCGGATAAAAACGGCATAAACGATTCCAATGAGAACTCCGCGCGGGCGCCGCTGTCGCTGATCGAGGGCGGCAGAAGCCCCGCAAGGCTGATTCGCAAATATGCGGTTATCGGCGTGATCGCCGTCATCGTGATCGCCGTCGCGGCGTTTTGCTTCACCCGCCCGACGGGCTTCGGCGAGTGGGTCAAGTGCATTGGCGCCAAGCACGCTTCGGGCGAGGGGTTCCCTGTCCGCTTTGAGGATTCGAGCGCGTCGGCACTCGATTCGGACGCGGGAGTGATCTATGCACTCGGCGACAGCGATATTCGCTGTTACTCGCGCTCAGGCGGGCTGGTCTATGTCCGACCGCACGGCTATACCGCGCCCGTGATGCGGACCTCGGCGGTGCGAACGCTGACCTTCGACCGCGGAGGGACCGGCTACCGTATCGACAGCGCGGCGGATGAATGCGGGGTGTTTACCTCTCCATACCGCATTATCGACGCGGACATTGCCGATAACGGCTGGTATGCCATCGCCTCGTTTTCCGACAGCGATACCGCCCTTGTGACGGTTTATGATAAGAGCGGGAATGAAAAGTATAAATTCCATTCGGCGGAGAGCTATATCAGCTCGGTGGCAATTTCGGCGGACGGCAAATATATCGCCGTTTGCTCGCTCGGCGCCGATCATGCGGTGATGAACAGCCATGTGATGATCTATTCGGTGAAAAGCACCGAGCCGCAGGCGAAAAAGTCCTTTACCGACGAAACGGTTTACGCAGTGCGCTTCAACGGCTCAACGGTGACGGGCGTCAGCAGCGGGCGCGTGTTTACCCTCGACCGCTCCAATAATTACCGCGAGATGCCGTTTAACTCGCAAACGCCGGTGAAATTTGACCTGCGCGGCGGCAAAACCGTGGTCGTGCTGTCGGGCGCGTCCAATTCCGCAAAAAACACGGTGTATGTCTTAAACGGCAATCTGGAGCCCGCGGCGCAGTTCGGCATATCGGGAACGGTCGAGTCGGTCTGTGCGACGGGGGAGCGCGTCTATGTTTTATCGTCGGAGCTGACTGCCTATTCCTACGCGGGCGAGATACTGTCTGAGCAGGCTGTATCCGCGGGGGCGTCGGCGCTCGCCGCATTCGATAAAAAAGCGGCGGTGCTGTATTCCAACAGCATCGAACTATACTGATCGGAGGGCTTTATGGATTCCTATATACCGATAATTATTGATGCGGCGGTGATTCTGATCGTGGCGGCGTTTGTCTGGATTCAGGCAAAAAGGGGCTTTGTGCGGACGATTATCGAGGTTGTCGGCTGTATTGCCGCGGCACTGATCGCCTTTTCCGCAGCGGGGTATCTGTCAAATCTGGTGTTTGACAGCACCATGCGAAAAGGAATCGTTGAGTCGGTGGATCAGTCCATTGCCGAAAACGGCTCGGATTCCGCCGCTAAAGCCGCCGAGCAGATTTGGGACGGTCTGCCGGCTTTTGTGACGGGGGTTGCCGAGCACGGCGGGCTTGACAAAGCCGAGCTTGCCCGCCGCATCGACAAGGCGGTCGAGGGCGGCTCGCGCGATCTCGGCAGAATCATTGCGGACGATCTGATCAAGCCGATCGTAACAGCGCTGATGTCGTTCGTTTTTGCGATCATCCTCTTCTCGGTTTTGATGATTTTGGTGCGAAAGCTCGCGCTTTGGGTCAATAAGGCGTTTCGGCTACCTGTTCTCGGAACGATGAATAAGGTGCTCGGCGGTGTGCTTGGATTTTTCAAGGGGTGCATCATCGTTTTCGCGCTGACGATGCTGATTTCACTGCTGATGGCGGTGATGAACAACGATCTCGGCGTTTTCACGCCCGAGCGCATCGACGCAACGCGCATTTTCAAGACGCTGTACGCTTTAAGCCCGTTTACAAAAATTTCGTGACGCGTTTTTGGAATACACGCCCATCGCCGTGTTTAAAAGTTTTTAATTTATTTATAATATATTAAGAAATCAAAACAGATTATATCGGATAATAGGATAGGGATATACTATGAACAAATCTGAAATCAAAAAAGATGTTTTAACCGTTCCGAATCTGCTGTCGCTGCTGCGCATCGTGCTGGTGCCGCTGTTTGTGTGGCTGTATTTCGATTGCCGCATCGAGCATCATGTCTTGTGGGCGGTGCTGATTCTCGTTTTATCGGGGCTGACCGACGTGCTCGACGGCGGAATTGCCCGCCGATTTCACATGATCAGCTCGTTCGGAAAGGTCATCGACCCGCTCGCCGATAAGCTGACGCAGGGCGCGGCGGTGATCTGCATATCCATTCGCCACCATTTTTTGGTTGCGCTGCTGATCCTCTTTTGCGCCAAAGAGTGCACCATGCTGCTGGCGTCGGTGCATCTGCTGAAAATGGGGCTTCGCCCGTCCGAATCCAAGTGGTGGGGCAAGCTCAGCACGGTTGTGATGTTTGTGTTTATCATGATCGTTTTGCTGACCGATATCTTTCCCGCAATTCCGCCGGAGTTCGTTGCCGTCGGCGCGGTGATCACCGCTATTTGTCAGCTGTTCTCACTGTTCAACTATTATCCCGTTTTCAAGGAAATACAGTCGGGTGAGTATGATATCCATACCGAAAGTAAGGTGTCGCCTGCCGCCGCAGAGGACGCCGCGAAAGGAAATAACCGCTTATGAAACTTTGCAACAGATGTAAAAAACGCCCCGCGTCGGTCTTTGTGACCCGAATGGAGGGCGATAAAACATATCCCGAGGGGTATTGTCTTAAATGCGCCAAGGAGCTGAATATCGGCCCGATCAATGAGATGCTTGAGGGCATGAACATAACCGAAGAAAATTTTGACGAGATCAATAACGGAATCATGGAGGCAATGGAAGGGCTTGTCGATGAAAACGGCATGCTCGACATGAATGCGCTCGGCGATAAAATGGAGGATATTATCCCCGGCGGCGCGGCAACCTTTCCGTTTGTGAATAATTCTTTCGGCGGCGAGCACATTACCGCCGAGCCTGTGCCTGAGGAGCCGGATGAAAAGCCGAAAAGCCCGTTTGAGCGGCACGCAAAGCAAAAAAAGCCCTCGAAATTTAAATTTCTCGACGGCTACTGCAATAATCTGACCCGCCGTGCCGCCGAGGGAAAAATCGACCGCATTATCGGCAGGGACAAGGAAATGCACCGCGTGATTCAGATTATGTCGCGCCGCTCAAAGAACAACCCCTGCCTGATCGGTGAGCCGGGCGTCGGCAAAACCGCTATCGCAGAAGGGTTGGCGCTGAAGATCGCAAACGGCGACGTTCCCGCAAAAATGCTGAATAAACAGCTCTATCTGCTGGACCTCACCGCGCTGGTCGCGGGCACGCAGTTCCGCGGGCAGTTTGAAAGCCGGGTAAAAGGCCTGATCGAGGAGGTCAAGGCGGCGGGCAATGTGATTTTGTTCATCGACGAGATTCACAATCTGGTCGGAACGGGCGACTCCGAGGGAACGATGAGCGCCGCGAACATCCTCAAGCCCGCGCTGTCCCGCGGCGAGATTCAGGTCATCGGCGCGACCACTTTTAACGAATACAGAAAATATATCGAAAAGGACGCGGCGCTGGAGCGGCGTTTCCAGCCTGTCAGCGTGGAGGAGCCCTCGCTTGCCGAAACGCTCGAGATGATCAAGGGCGTAAAAGGCTATTACGAGCAGCACCATAATGTGGATATATCCGACGATATGCTTCATCAGGTCGTTTTGCTCAGCGAGCGGTATATCAACGACCGCTTTATGCCCGACAAGGCGATTGATTTGCTGGATGAGGCGTGCGCGTGCGCGTCGCTTCGCAATAAAAAGGCGGATGATTATTTCAAAGCCGAGATGAATATGCGGCGTCTTGAGTCGGAAAAGGGCGAGATCGAATCGCAGGAGGAGGTCGACTTCGAGCGGCTTGCCAACGTGAATGCCGAGATCGCGCGCGAGCGGCTGGTGATCGACGGCACGCCCGCCGAGGAGCTTCATTCGTCGGTTTCGTTCGACGATTTAGCGCAGGTTATTCAGCTTTGGACGGGCATTCCCGCCGCCAAGATTCAGCAAAATGATTTTAAGAAGCTGGTCAATCTGTCCGACGTGCTTCATGAGCATATTATCGGGCAGGATGAGGCAATTGATGTGATTTCCGCCGCGGTGCGCCGTTCGCGCGTGCAGATTAACAAAAAGCGCCGTCCCGCTTCGTTCATCTTTGTCGGCCCGACAGGCGTCGGCAAGACGGAACTGGTCAAGGTGTTGTCGGCGGAGCTTTTCGACACGCCTGAAACGCTGATTCGGCTGGATATGTCGGAATATATGGAGAAGCACAGCGTTTCCAAGATCATCGGCTCGCCTCCCGGCTATGTGGGCTATGACGAGGCGGGGCAGCTGACCGAAAAGGTGCGCAGGAAGCCCTATTCGGTGCTGCTTTTCGACGAGATCGAAAAGGCGCATCCCGATGTGCTGAATATTTTGCTTCAGATATTGGACGACGGCAGAATCACCGACGCGCACGGCAGAAC